>NZ_BAAAVI010000006.1:90694-141644 GCF_039534445.1 Streptosporangium fragile
GGCACCGTCCGACGACGGGGCCGGACGCCGTCGTGCGTGTCCCGGCCGCGCCGCCCCGTGAACCGTCGCCGGGGCACGGGACCGAGGAGAGCCCGTCTCAACGAGAGGGCTCGCGGCGGAACATCACCAGCGCCACGTCGTCCTCCCGGGCGCCGAACCGGGCGATCAGCCGGTCGCAGAACGCCTCAAGGTCGCACCCGGTGTCGTCCGCCAGGCGACGCACGATCTCCAGGCTCTCGTCGAGCAGCTTGTCGCGGTCCTCGACGAGCCCGTCGGTGAACATCAGCACCGAGCCGCCCTCCGGCAGCGTCAGCGGGTCGACCCGGTAGGTTTCCTCGGCCACGCCGAGCAGCAGGTTGCCCATGCGGTGGTAGGCGGCCTGTCCGTCACCGATGAGCAGCGGCGGGATGTGCCCCGCGTTCGCGACCTCCATCTCCCCGGTCGCCGGATCGAGGAGGATCAGGCACACGGTGGCCGTCATGCCGGGGTGGTAGCGTCGCAGCACGTTGTTGAGCAGGGCCATGGACGCGCCCAGGTCCGTGGCGCTCAGGACGGACGCGCGCAGCGCGTGACGCAGCTCCGCCATGACGGTCGCGGCCAGCAGCGAGTGCCCCTGGACGTCGCCGATGGCGATGAGCACCCGGTGATCCAGCTTGATGACCTCGTAGAAGTCGCCGCCCACCTCGACGTTGTCGACCGCGGGCTGGTAGCGCCAGCTGATCGTGAGCTCCGGGATCTCGGGGATCCGGGCGGGCAGCAGGCTGCGCTGCAGGGTGAGCGCGATCGCGTGCTCCTCGATGTACGCCCGCAGGGCGTCCACGGTGAGGGCCAGGGCCTGGCCGAGCTGACGCAGGATGTTGAACTCGTCCTCGTCCAGCGGGGGGACCGCGTCGACCCCGAGGTAGACGGGTGGCCTGTCGGCCTTGGTGCGGCAGAGCACCGAGGAGACGTCACCGCTGATCTCGGCGTCCGGTACCAGCTTCAGCCACTCGTAGATCGGGGTCGTGAAGACCCTGGTACCGGTCCCGCCGTCCAGGGACATCGCGCTCAGCTTGTTCAGCGCCTCCGGCGGCGCGGCCTTGGCGACCGCGCTGCCCCCCGCGGGGGCGCTGAACCTGCGGATGCGGCCGTCCGGCGGCAGCACGAGAGTGCCGGCGTGCCGCCCGAGGATCCGTGAGGTGCCCTCGACGGCCGTGGCGAGCAGGTCGTCGAACGTCTCGGCGGCGTTCATGGCCAGCGTGACCTCGGTGAGGGAGATCAGCCGCCGGGCCATCCGCTCGGCCCGCTGCCGCGCCCGGTAGTAACGCAGGGTGGCCTCGACCGTCGCCGCGAACTCGTCCGGCTCGACCGGTTCGGCCAGGTAGGCGTCGGCTCCCCGCTCCAGGCCCTGCGCCCGGTCGGCGGGGGTGATGGCCGCCCCGGAGATCTGGATGACCGGGATCGACGACGTCGACTCGTCCGCTTTGATCTGCTCGCAGACCTCGTAGCCGGTGATGTCGGGCAGCCGCACGTCGAGGACGACGAGGTCCGGCCGGAGCTCCCTGACCTTGGTCAGCGCCTCCACACCGCCGGTGGCCTGCACCACCTGGTGCCCCGAGCGCCGCAGCCAGCTGGACAGGATGTAGAGCTTGGTCGGCGTGTCGTCCACGACCAGCACCGTCGCCCCGGCCGACTGGGTCTCATCCATCGCCGAGCTCCAGGGTGGCCCTGATCGTCTCCAGCAGGTTGTCGCGGCGCAGCCCCTGCTTGGGGACGACCACGCGGGCCCGCTCCGGCGGCTGGTGCGAGCTGCCGGTCACGACGATCACCGGGACCTCGCGCAGCCGCTCGTCGTCGGCCATCCGCGCCATCAGGGCGGTCCCGTCGAGCCGGGGCATGAGCAGGTCGACCAGCGCCAGGTCGGGCGGGTTCTCCGTCATCGTCTCCAGCGCCGCCAGGCCGTCGGACGCCTCGTCGACGTGCGCGGCGAACCCGGCGAGCATCCGCCGCACGGTGGCACGGAACTCCTCGTTGTCGTCCGCGACGAGCACCCGGCCGATCACCGGTACGCCGTCGCGGCGGTGCGGCAGCCGCAGGGTCGCCGTGGTGCCGTGCCCGACGGAGCTGGTCAGCTGCAGGGTGCCGCCCAGCGCCTCGGCCAGCCTGCGCGCGTACGGCAGGCCGAGCCCGGTGCCCTTGGTCCGCACCTGGATCGGCCCCGGCACCTGGAAGAACTCCTCGAAGACCCGCTCCAGGTGCTCCTCGGGGATGCCGATCCCGGTGTCCCGCACGGTGAAGACCACGTCCTGGGCGGCGGCGTCGAGGCTCACCTCCAGCCGCACCTCGCCCTCCTCCGTGAACTTCAGCGCGTTGGAGAGCAGGTTGCGCAGGATCCGGGTGAGCATCATCTCGTCGACGAACAGCTCCTGCGGCGCCCGCGACACCTCCACGGTGAGCGCCACCGCGTCGTTCCCGCTCATGGGGCGCAGCGCCATGCGCAACTGCTCGGCCAGCGCCACCGGGTCGACCGCGGACGGCTGCGGGTCGAGCCGTCCCGCCTCCGCCTTCGCCATGTCGAGCAGCTCGCTGACCAGGCTCAGCAGCGTCTCCGCCGAGGAGCCGATGAGTTCGATCTGGTGGCGCTGCTCGTCGGCCAGGGGCTCACCGCCGGGTCCCACCAGGAGGCGGACCAGGCCGATGATCGAGTTGAGGGGGGTGCGCAGCTCGTGGCTGACCGTGGCCCAGAACCGGTCCTTGCTGGCGCTCGCCGCCCGCAGCTGCGCCGACTTCTCGTCCAGCTCCGCGTAGAGCGCGACGACGCCGCGGTTGGTCTGCTCCAGCTCCTCCGAGAGCTGGTTGTAGAGCGCCATCACGCCCTGGTTGGTCTCCTGCAGCTCGGTGTTGAGCTGCAGGACCTCCTCCAGGGTCGCGGCGAGCTCGCGGTTCTGCTGGCGCAGCTCGTCGAGGGCCGTCGCCGGGGTCAGCGTGGCCAGTTTGGCGCGTATCTCCTCCGCCGAGTGCGTCGGTCGGCCCTGCGGGAGCCGTTTGACCATGCTTATTCTTCCCTCGGCGGGATCGAGCCTGATCAGATCGACGAGACGTCCCGCCAGCGCCACGCCGTCCGCCGGGGTGAGGTCGGTCTTCGCGGAGAAGTCGATGGTGATGAGCAGGCCCTCCCTTTCCAGGAGGAAGACGACGGAGGCGACGATCCTCTCGGCGAGTATCTCCCTGCCGACCTCGCTCAGCGCGGTGGCCACCCGGATCTGGTCCTGGGTCTCCAGCCCGACGCTCTCGGCCACCTCCCGGCCCAGCTTACGCATGGCGAAGACGTCCTGCTCGTCCTGGACATGGATTCTGATCAGCTCGTCCGCGCTCATGCGCCGGGCCTCAGCGCGACCACGCAGGCGTCGTCCCTGCGGGTTCCGGCGTCGCGCAGCAGCGTGGCGGCGATGACGGAGGGCAGCCGGGTGACGAGCCCGGGATAGGCGCTGATGTCCCAGCGGTCGGAGAGCCCGTCGGAGTGGAGCACGACGACACTGTGCGGGGGCACCGCGTATTCGTACTGCCGGAGGGTCCGGGCCTGGTGCCCGGCGATGCCCGGGACCGAGACCATGCCCTGCCGGCCCTCCTGGTGGGTGATCCACGCCGAGACGTTGCCGAGGCCGGCGAAGCTCGCCGTCTCCCCGGCGCGGTCGACGCGGGCCACGGCGACGGCGCCGCCCCGAGTCTGGCTCAGGCCCCGGTGGATGCGCTCCAGGATGGCGATCGGGGCGAGGTCGGCGTGCTTGAGGAAGATCCGTACGGCTTCCCGGGAGGCCTGGGCCGCCGCACCGCCGTGGCCGAGCCCGTCGCACAGCATCGCGGTCGTCGTCTCGCCCGTCTCGGCGACCACGAAGGCGTCGCCGCAGACGGACTCCTCGCCGATCGGCCGGGTCACCCCGCTGGCCAGCGACGGGGGCCGCGGGGCGCCCCGGGCGGTGAAGTACATGCCGAGCACAGTGCCCCGGCCGGGCACGGAATGAACCTCGTAACCGCTGGCCATCCGCGCGATGCCGCCCAGGCCGATGCCGAGCGTGCCGGTCGTGGAGTAGCCGTCGCGCAGGGCGCGGGCGACGTCGCGCATCCCCGGTCCCCGGTCGATCGCGAGGACCTCGACCGCCGTGTCCAGCTCGGGGTGCGGGCGGATCAGCATCATGCCCTCGACCGCGTGCTTGACGAGGTTCGAGGCGGCCTCGCTCACCGCGACGGCCACCCGGCCGACGTCCTCCTCGCTGAATCCCCGCCTTCCGGCGAGCGCCATGGCCGTCCGGCGCAGGGCGCCGATCGCGCTCGCGTCCTCCGCCCGCACCCAGACGTCGTTCTGCGAATAGATCAACGCGCCCATTTGGTCACCGTGATCCGCGTGCCCTCACCGGGGGCCGACTCCAGGTCGAACTCGTCGACCAGGCGGCGCGAGCCGCTGAGTCCCAGGCCGAGGCCGTTGCCGGTGGTCCACCCGTCGGTGAGAGCCTGTTCGATGTCGGGGATGCCGGGCCCGCTGTCGCTGAACGTCAACTTCAGGCCCCGCCGCACGCCGTTGTCCACAACCTCGATCCGGACCTGCCCTCCTCCCGCGTAGACCAGCGCGTTGCGGGCCAGCTCGCTGGCCGCCGTCACCACCTTGGTCTGGTCGACGAGGGAGAGCCCGACGTTCACGGCGGCGGTTCTGACGTGCTGGCGGACCAGTACGACGTCGCCGTTGCCGGTGATGGGCAGTTCGCCGGGAGTCGTCACTGCGAGGCCGCGGCGATCTGTGCGTTCTCGATCTGGTTCAGCATCGCGACGCCCTTCTCCAGGTTCAGGGCCGTACGCACGCCGCCGAGCGAGAGGCCGAGCTCGACGAGAGTGATCGCGACCGCCGGTCGCATGCCGACGACGATCGTCTCCGCGTCGAGCATGCGGGAGATCGCCGCGATGGTGGCCAGCATGCGGCCGATGAACGAGTCGACGATCTCCACCGCGGAGATGTCGATGATCACACCTCGGGCTCCGGTCTCGACCACCTTCGCCGACAGATCTTCCTGGAGCACGAGCACACTCTGGTCGTGGAGGTCGATCTGGATGGAGACGATGAGGACGTCACCGAGCTTGAGAATGGGCACCCGGTCCATCAGTCTTCTACCGTTCGTACGGCGATGCGCGCCTGCTTGCCCTTGACGAACTGCACGCCGCTCGCACGCAGCGTGTGGGCGAGGGCGTCGGCGAGCGTGGCCTTGGTCACGATGTCGCCGAACTCGATGCCCAGGGTGACGATGGTGTGGGCGATCTGCGGGCGGATACCGGAGATCACGCACTCGGCGCCCATCAGCCGGGCGGCGACCACGGTCTTGAGCAGGTGCTGGGCGACCTCGGTGTCCACGGCGGGCACGCCCGTGATGTCGATGACGGCGTGCTCGGAACCGGTGTCGACCAGCGTCTGCAGCAGCTTCTCCATGACCACCTGGGTCCGGGCCGAGTCGAGCGTGCCGACCAGCGGCACCGCCACGATGCCCTCCCAGAGCTTCACCACCGGGGTGGACAGCTCCAGCAGCTGCTCCGCCTGATCGGCGATGATCTTCTCTCTGGTCGCCGAGTAGGTCTCGATGGTGAAAAGGCCCAGGTCGTCGATGATGCGGGAGAACCAGATGAAGCCCCGGGCCGCCTCGACACCGCCGTCGTCCTCGATCGTCTCGTACAGGGCCTCCTTCAGCCCGAAGACCACGACCGCGGTCTCGGTCGGGGTGAAACCCTGGCGGGCGCGGGTCCGGGAGAGCTCGGCGAGCAGGCCGCGCAGGTCGCTGAGGTCGTCGGAGTCGCTGAACGACTGGCGCAGCGCCTGGTAGATCTCGCGGAGCTGGCCGGTCAGCCCGGCCCGGTCGACCTGGGCGCTCGCGGAGGCGCCGGCGATCTCAAGCCATCGCTTGAAAACGCGTTCCTCCTGCTCCTGGAGAAGTTCTTCGATGCGACGCCGGCCGGCGTCCGCGTGAACGGACAATGGTGACTCCCATGCGTACGACCTGTCGAAAGCTCGCACGAAAGGTTACACGGAACGTCCTGCTTACTGCCCTTATTGGAGGTTCGGCGGGCCGGTATCGGAGGTGCTGCGAGGTGGTCTCGGGGGCGGCCCGATCGGTGGGGGGCATGTGGCCCGCACGGGCTCGCCGGGACCGGCCGGGAGGGCGGGGCGCAGACCCCGCGACCACGATCCCCGCCGGTTGCTTCTCGACGCGGGACGGATATCACCCCCGGCGTCGCCCGGGTCGGCGTGGCAGTGACCGCCTGATCGACGACGTGAGAACGCCGGGGATCACGACTCCGAGCTTCTGGTCGTCAGGCTATTCCGATCGCGAGGCGCGTTTCAATGCCACCCCTTGTGCCGGGAGGCCTTCCTGGGGTGCACTGTGAGACCGGGGAAAGGCGCAAACACCTCAAAAACGACAGTGGTCGGCTCAGGTTTGGATTGCTACCATAAGGCAAATCTATCGAGATGTTATGAAGCAAGTTGCTCTGGCGACCACTGGTGCAGGCGAGAAAGAAGGGGCCTGAGCTGCGAAAAGGTGCTCAGGGCAGGACGCGGCCGTCGAACCGGCGGGTGAGGTACGGTCGCGCCCGGGCGGTGTTCTTCCCAATTAGCCTGTACAGCGGGCTCACTTGTGAAATAACGTAACTGAACTGAAATCGCCCGATCATGATCCCGGCGATACTGTCGCCGCACACAGATACGCGGATGAGAGCAGGAGACCCCCGATGCCGTCCGGATTCAGAGCGGGCCTGACCGGCATGCTGCCCGGCAGCGTCTGGGCCCGCCCATCCCATCCGGATGTGATCCCCTCCCGAGCGTCTTCCCCTGCGCACAAGGCGGTGATGCGATGACGGTCCGCCTTCTGACCAACATCGGCCGGCTCTGGACTGGAAACGACGTGTTCAGCAACGCGGCGATCCTCGTCCACAACGACCGGATCGCCTGGGTCGGCCGTGCCGCGGACCTACCCCAGAGCGTGCCCGGCGTCGTGGACGACATCGTCGACGTCGACCACGTCGAGAACCTGGGCGGGGCGCTGGTGACGCCCGGTCTCATCGACGCGCACACCCATCCGGTCTACGCGGGCAACCGCTACGCCGAGATGGCCATGCGCTCCGGCGGCTCCACCCCCTCCGCGATCACCGCGGCGGGCGGGGGCATCGGATCCACCGTCACGGTGACCCGCGGGACCGACCCGTGGACGCTCTGCAACGGCGTACGCGAGCGGCTGCGCGACTGGCTGCTCGGCGGCACCACCACGGTGGAGGCCAAGACCGGTTACCACCTGACCCGTGACGGCGAGCTGGCCGACGTGCGCCTCCTGCGTGAGCTGGAGAAAGAGCCGATGATGCCGCGGGTGCACGTGACCTTCCTGGCCGCGCACGTCGTCCCGCCGGAGTACTTCGGCCGCCAGCGCGACTACGTCGAGGCCGTGGGCGCGTGGTGCGCCGACGCCGCCGCGGCCGGTGCCGACAGCGTCGACGTCTACTGCGACGAGGGCCACTTCACCGCGGAGGAGGCCCGCTGGGTCCTCGCCTCCGGGCGCAACGTCGGCCTGCTGCCCCGCGTGCACGCGGGCGCGTACAGCCGTCGCGGGGCCGTCCAGCTCGCCGCCGAGCTCGGCTGCGCCTCGGCCGATCTGCTCCACCACACCACCGACGAGGACATCGCGATCCTGGCCCGTTACGGCGTGCCCGCCGTGGTCTGTCCCGGCACCGCGCTCCAGCGCGGCAGCCTGCCCCCGGTCCGCCGGATGCTCGCCCAGGGCGTCACCGTCGCACTCGGCAGCGACCACAACCCCGGCCACTGCGGGATCACCTCGATGTCCCTGGTCATCAGCCTCGCCGTGGCGGCCTTCGGCATGAGCGTCGGCGACGCCCTGCGCGCCGCCACCCTCGGTGGTGCCACCGTCCTCGGTGTCCCCGACCGGGGCGTCCTGGCTCCCGGCCGCCTGGCCGACATCGTCCAGTGGGACGCCGACCACGAGGGCGCCTTCGCCTGGGCCTTCGGTCTCAAGCCACGTCGCGTCTGGCGCGGAGGCACCCCCGTCCAGTGACTCTCCGCAGGACAGGTGTCCGACGCGCGTGACATCGGTTCCGCCGGGGAGGAGGCCGAACCCCTCAGGGGCCGGTGGGTCTCCTGACGCGGGCCCTTCGCCGGCGCGGTTGTCCACAGGCGCGTCTCGGGAGAGCGCGCTGTCCCCAGAACCGCGTTCGGGGCGGAGGTGCCAGAGGGCGCGGCCCTAACGTCCTGGGGGTGCGGACCACAGGCCAGACCATCGAGCGATTCCGAGCCGAATCCCGGCTCCGGCGCCTGACAGGGCACGACCGCTCCACTTCCGCGTCCTCCCCGCACCACCCGGCGCGCCCCTTTCCAGCCGGTCCGGCAGGAGCGGACGCCTTTCGTTCCCGTGCCGCCCGGTCAACCGATCCGGATTCCCCGCTTCGTGCCGTCCGGCCGGGTGGTCCGGATGCCGAGCCCCGCGCCCTCCGGCCGGATGACCCGGATGCCGCGCACCGCCGCGCCCGGTCGGGCGAACCGGGGGATCCACCTGCCGTCATACGGTCGAGCGGCCCCGGAGACACCCCCTGGCCGGGCGGGAGCGTGCGTTCCGCGCCGTTGCCCCCGTCGTTCGAGGCACTCCGGAAAGCCGTGACCGATCACAGCGGCGCGCTCGTTCCCGGCCGCCCGGGGTTGCGCCTCCTCGTGCTCGTCGCGGTGGCCGCCGCCGTCGCGGGAGGGGCGTACGCCTGGTGGTCCCGACCGGAGCCCGAGCCCCTGGCCCCGCCCGCGCCGATCTCCGGGCCACCGCTCTCGGTACCGGTTTCCGCTCCGACGTCACAGCCTTCGCCCGTCACCGAGCTGACCGTCCACGTCACCGGCAAGGTCCGCCGTCCCGGAGTGATCACGGTACCCGGCGGTTCCCGGGTCACCGATGCGCTGCGGGCGGCCGGGGGAGTGCGTAAGGGAGCCGCGACGGGTCCGCTCAATCTCGCGCGCAAGCTCGTTGACGGCGAGCAGATCGTCGTCGGTGCCCCCGGCGCCTCCGGCCTCCATGGCGCTCCCGGCCTCCCCGGTTTCTCCGGTTCCGGTTCCGCCGGGGTGCCCGCTCCCGCCGGCCCCGCCGTCCCCCTCGACCTCAACACCGCCACCCTGGAGCAGTTGGAACAGTTGCCCGGTGTCGGCGAGGTGCTCGCCCGCCGCATCGCCGAGTTCCGCGACGCCCACGGGGGTTTCCGCGCCGTCGAGCAGCTCCGCGAGGTCAGCGGCATAGGCGATCGCAAGTATGCGGAGATGCGCGACAAGGTCCGCGTATGATCCGCTCTTCAGTCCGGCCGCGTGCAACGGAGACTGTGGGGCCTGCCCGCCGAGGATCGTCGTGACGCGCTTCCGAGCGTCCGCCACGCCGCACGGACGCGACGCTTCCGGCAGGGACGACGCCGCTGGAGAGAACGACGCCGCTGGAGAGAATGGTGCCGCGGGGAGACGCGGCACTTCCGGGAAGAACGGCATTTCCGGGAAGACGAGGGCTCCCGAGCGAGGCGGCGTCACAGGGCGGGGCGGGGGCGCACCCATCCTGCACCTGGTGCCGCCGGCCATCGCCTCATGGATGACCGCGCTCGTGCTGCTCGGCTGTCCGGCCGGAGCCGGTGCCGTGGTCGCGGTGGTCATGGCCGGGGGAGCGCTCGCCGTGGCCGTCACGGTACCCACCGGCGGGATGCGGGGCCTCCGGAACGCGGTGATCGCGGTGCTGGCGTGCGCTGCGGCGGTGGCGGGGTCGGTGGCCTTCCGGGTGCACGCCGTCACCACCGGGCCGGTGGCGGAGCTCGTGGAGAGGCGGGCGTCGGTCGCGGCCGAGGCGGTGGTGACCGGTGATCCTCGGGAGACGGCGCGACGCGGCGGACCGTTCCGCCGGGAGAGCTTCGTGGTGCCCGCGCGGGTCGAGTCCGTCGAGACGGCCGCGGGCCGGGTGACGCTCCGCGCTCCGGTGATGCTGTTCGCCTCCGGAGACGAATGGCGCTCGTTGCTGCCCAGCCAGCGGGTCGCGGTCAGCGGGCGCCTCGGTCCCGCGGACCCCGGCGAGCTGCTCGCCGGGGTGATGCTCGTCCGGAGTGCCCCGCGAGTCCTGAGCGGCCCCTCGTGGGAGCAGCGCGCGGCCGGGGCGCTCAGGTCGGGACTGAGAGAGGCGGCCGGAGTGCTGCCCCCGGCGCAGCGCGGCCTGCTCCCCGGCCTGGTGGCCGGCGATGTGTCGCAGATGGACGAGCAGGTCAGAGCCGATTTCAAGGATGCCGGGCTCAGCCATCTCCTGGCCGTCTCCGGGGCGAACCTGGCGATCGTCGCAGGGGCGGCGGTCGCGCTGGCCCGGATGGCCGGGCTGCCCCTCGCCGCGCGCGCGGTGCTGGCGATCTTCGCCATGGTGGCCTTCACGATCGTGGCGCGTCCTTCGCCCAGCGTGCTCAGGGCACTCCTGATGGGCGGCGTCGCCGCCGTCGCGCTCGGCACGGGCCGCTCGCGCGACGGTGTCGCCGCCCTCGCGGTGACGGTCCTGGGGCTCGTCCTCTTCGTTCCCGACCTCGCCCGGTCGTACGGTTTCGCCCTGTCGGTGTGCGCCACGGCGGGCATCCTGGTCCTCGCCCCCCGGTGGCGTGACCGGCTCTCGGCCCGCATGCCGCGCTGGCTCGCCGAGGCGACCGCCGTCGCGGCGGCGGCGCAGACGGCCGTCACCCCGGTTCTGGTCCTCATGTCGGGGCAGCTCACGCCGGTGGCGATCCCGGCCAACCTGCTGGCCGGTCCGGCCGTGGCGCCCGCCACCCTGCTCGGCTTCGTGGCGGCGCTGGTCGCGCCCCTGCACATGGGACTCGCCGAGCTGCTGGTCCGCCCGGCGGGTCTGGCCACCGGATGGATCGTCGAGGTGGCGGAGCACGCCGCCGGGTTCCCGCTGGGAGTCCTTCCGTGGCCGGGCGGCGTCACCGGCCTCGTCCTGCTGGCCGTCGCGTTCCCGGTGGCACTGCTCGTGCTACGACATCGGTGGCCGCGCCGGATCGCCCTGGCGCTCCTCGTCGGCGCCGTCGCCGCCGTGACGGTGGCGGCGCCGATCGTGGTTCGCTGGCCACCTCCTGCCTGGCTGCTGGTGGCCTGCGATGTCGGGCAGGGTGACGCGCTGCTGGTCGCCGCCGGCCCCGGGCGGGCCGTGGTGGTGGACGCGGGGCCCGATCCGGTGCTCGTCGACCGCTGCCTGCGTTCCATGGGGATCGGGGAGGTGCCCCTGGTCGTCCTCACCCATCCACACCTCGACCACGTCGGTGGACTCGCCGGGGTCTTCCGGGGGCGCCGGGTGGGGGCGGTGGTGGTGACCCCGCACGGTGCCGGAGGGCGGGAGGGCGCCGCGCTGAGCGCGGACCTCGCCCGCCGCCGTGTCGCCGAGTGGGCGGCGCGTCCGGGAGCACGCTGGCGCTTCGGGCCCTCCGAGCTCACGGTCGTCGGTCCTGGCCCCACAGCCTCCCCGCCGGGAGCGGGGGAGGGGTCGGCCGTCAACAACGCCAGCGTCGTGGTGCATGTGCGCTGGGCGGCCGGCTCGGCGCTGCTCAGCGGTGACATCGAGACCGAGGCCCAGGGCGAGCTGGTCCGGCATGGCCTGCCACCGGCCGCGATCCTCAAGGTGCCGCATCACGGCTCCGGCAGATACGACCCGGCCTTCTTCGCAGCGGTCGGCGCCCGAGCAGCACTGATCAGCGTGGGCGCAGGCAACGGTTACGGCCATCCCGCCCCGTCGACCCTGGGGCTGCTGCACCGGCTCGGTGTCCGCGTCCACCGGACGGACCTGTCGGGGGACCTCGCCGTGGTGGCCCGCGACGGATCTCTGGCCGTCGTCTCCCGGGGGCGCCGGAGTCCGGCGGCGGGCGGTCCGGCCCGACCGTGGGGCTCGGCGCGAGATGGACCTTGATACGACCGCGGGGGGCGGCCGGCGCCGGGAGGTGACAGGCCGAGGGACGCGGTGGGGCGGCGGGCCGGGTGGGGCGGCGGGCCGGGCGGGGCGGGGTGTGGGGCGGCGGGCCGGGCGGGGCGGGGTGTGGGGCGGCGGGCCGGATGCACGGTGGGGGATGCGCCGGGGCGGAACGCAGTGCCTTTTCGGGTTTGATTTTCTTTCCGTACTCTGTACGGTATTGCGTACGCCATGTGTGGAGCGGTCTCCACGCAGGCGGTACGGCCCGGTGATAGGCATGCCCGCGGGTGTGCCGTTCGAGAAGGAGCGAAGAGTGACGGAAGTTCAGCAGTCCCCGTTCGGTAGTGGTTCCTTCACCCCCACCGTGGAAGACCTGGCGAGCGTCGAGGCGTGGTTCGCCGAATACGACGCCTACAGTGCGAAGGTCGACGTCGAGCGCATGGCCGACATGGCGATGTTCCCCCTCAACGTGGTGACCGACAGCCCCGAGGGGAACGGCCTGGCGGCCCAGTGGACGCGGGAGCGGTTCACGCGCACGATGGCGGAGGCGATGGGCGGCGGTGAGGCGGGTGACATCGAGATGACGTCGACCCGCACGCCGCACTTCCTGACGAGGCATCTGGTCGTCGTGATCACGGATGCGACGGTGACGATGAACGGCCAGTCGTACGACATGCGCTATGCCGACCTGCTCGTGAAGGCCGGCGGTCGGTGGGTCTTCCAGACCATGGTGCAGGGAGGCTGGGCCGATGCCTGGAAGGAGAGCGCGCGGGACGCCTGAGCGACGAGGCGCGGCCTGTGATCCCGCCGCCGCGGGGGCGGCGCGCTGAACGTCGAGGTCGGTCACGGGCCCCGGTTGCGGTTGCGCCGCCGGGAGACGGCGCCTTCGGGTCTCGGCGCGGGTGGTCCTTCGGGATTAGGCGCGGGGGCGGCGTCCTCCCGGGATTCGGCTCGGGTGGTCCCTCTGGACTCGGCGTGAGGACGGCGCCTTCGGGTCTCGGCGCGGGTGGTCCTTCGGGATTAGGCGCGGGGGCGGCGCCCTCCCGGGATCAGGCGCGGGGATGGCGCCCTCCCGGGATTCGGCGCGGCGGTCAGGCCGAGGTCGTGGCCGGGCGGCGGAACTCGGTGTTCACGTCGGCGGCGTAGACCGAACGGCTGCAGCGCGCGCAGCGGTACACGATCGGGCCCTCGTCGAGGGACGTCCCGCAGCGGGGGCAGGTGTGGCGGCGGATTGCGGACTTCGTCATTTCTTGTCACCTCCTGTGCTGATGAAAGGGTGCCTCACCGCACCTGCAAACCGATTGCGAATCGCTTGCGGATTGGGACCCCGCCCCCGGGACATGGCATGCTGCTCGGCATGGCGGCAACCGACCTGGCACCTGTGACCCTGATACTCGGCGATGAGGAGCTGCTGGCCGACCGCGCGGTGAGCGAGGTGGTCGCCGCGGTCCGGGCCGCCGATCCGGCCGCCGAGGTGCACGACCTGCCCGGTTCGAAGGTGGAGCCGGGAGAGCTGACCCGGATGGCGTCGCCCTCGCTGTTCGGCGACAGGTCGGTGGTGGTCATCCGTTCGGCCCAGGACCTCGTCAAGGAGGTCGTCGCCGAGGTCGTCTCCTACGCCGCGCATCCGGCGGAGGAGACGGTGCTGGTCCTCGTCCACCCCGGAGGCGTCAAGGGCAAGGCCCTCGTCGACGGGGTGAAGAAGGCCGGGGCGCATGTCGTCCCCGTCGCCAAGCTGACCAAGCCGGCCGAGCGGCTCGCGTTCATCAAGGCGGAGGCGAAGCGGGCCGGGCGGACCATCGGGGCCGACGCCGCCGAGGCCCTCCTCGACGCCGTGGGCAACGACCTGCGGGAGCTCGCCGCCGCCTGCAGCCAGCTCGCCTTCGACACTCCGGGTAAGACGATCGACGAGGCCGCCGTCGCCCGCTACCACCGGGGCCGGGCCGAGGTCAGCGGTTTCACCGTGGCCGACTCGGCCGTGGAGGGGCGCCTGGGCGACGCCCTGGAGCAGCTGCGCTGGGCGCTCGCCACCGGGACGGCGCCCGTCCTGCTGGTGAGCGCGGTCGCCGGTGGCCTGCGCTCGCTGGCCAAGGTGGGCGGCGCGCCGCGCAACCTGAGGGGCGGCCAGCTCGCCAGTCACCTCGGCATGCCGCCCTGGAAGATCGATCGTGTCCGGCGGCAACTCAACGGCTGGGGCCCGGAGGGTCTCGCCCGCGCGCTTCAGGCCACCGCGACCGCCGACGAGCAGGTGAAGGGCGGCGGCGCCGACCCCGCCTACGCGCTGGAGCACATGATCCAGACCGTGGTCGCGAGCCGCACCGGGCGTTAGACGGGCTGAAGGCGCTCGGGTTCGGGACGCCGGGACACCGGGAGCTGGCCGAGGACGGTCGCGGTGAGCGCCAGAACGAAACCGATGAGCTGGAGCGGGCCGAGTGACTGGCCGAGGGCGAGCCAGCCGAGCAGCGCCGCGGTGAGCGGGCTGAGAGCGCCGAGCAGGGAGACCTGAAGGGCGGGCAGCCGGGTGATGCCGCGGAACCACAGCGTGTAGGCGATGGCGGTGCCGACGAGCCCCAGCCAGAGATAGCCGCCGACGGCGGCTCCGTCCAGCGCGGGCGGCATACCCTCGAGGGCGAGAGCCATCGGGGCGATCAGCAGGCCGCCCGCGGTGAGCTGCCAGCCGGTGAGGGTCAGGTCGCTCACCCCGTCGGGTTTCCCCCACAGGCGGGTGAGGACGAGCCCGGCGGCCATGCTCGCCGCGCCGAGGAGGCCCGCGACGACGCCGACGGCGTCGAGGGCGGCATTGGCCCTGAGGACGACGAGGCAGACGCCGACCGTGGCCGCGATCCCGGCCAGGACGCGATGGACCGGGACGCTCTCCCGCAGCACGGCGCGGGTGAGCGCGGCGACGAGGAGCGGCTGAAGGGCGCCGAGCACCGCGGCGACGCCGCCGGGGAGCCGGTAGGCGGACAGGAAGAGCAAGGGGAAGAACACGCCGATGTTCAGCGTGCCCAGCACCGGGGCCCTCCACCACCAGTTGCCCCTGGGAAGCGCCCGGGTCACGGCGATCAGGAGCAGCCCGGCCGGGAGCGCGCGGAGCAGGCCGGTGAGCAGCGGGCGGTCGGGTGGGAGGAACTCGGTGGTCACGGCATAGGTGGTGCCCCAGGCCGCCGGCGCGAAGGCGGTGGCGAGGACGAGGCGCGTGGACGGCATGGGGGCTCCTTCAAAACTCTATGCAAAGTAACTTATCAGCAAGATAAATAGCGTCAAGCTATAGTGGGGGCATGGCAGAGGACCCGGTCGACCGGATCGTGCAGCAGTGGCGGCGGGAGAGGCCGGACCTGGAGCCGTCCCCGATGGGGATCTTCGGGCGGATCTACCGGATCGCTCGTCTCATGGGGGATCGCGTGGAGGCGGTCTACGGGGCCTACGGCATCAGCCGAGGGGAGTTCGACGTGCTCGCCACACTCCGCCGAGCGGGCGAGCCGTATACGCTGTCGCCCGGGGCGATGACCGCCACGCTCATGCTGACCTCGGGGGGCATGACGGGGCGGCTGGACCGGCTGGAGCGTGCCGGCCTGATCGCCCGCACCCCCGACCCCGATGATCGCAGGGCGCTGCGCGTGAGTCTGACGGCCAGAGGGGTGGAAGTCATCGACGAGGCCGTGGCCGCGGGGCTGGGCCCGCAGCACGAGGCGCTGGCCGTGCTCTCGGAGGAGAAGCAGGAGCTCCTCGCCGGGCTGCTCAAGGACCTGCTCGGCGAGCTGGAGCGGCGTCCCGGAGGCGCATGAGGCGTACGGGGTGGAAGGCGGAAGAAGGGGATTCCTGGCCGGAGCCGGGAACGCGACTCACCAAGCGCCTGCGATGTGAACGTCCCGTCCTGCAGGGCGGGGCGAAACGCGGCGGGATTCCGCGCCGTGCCCGCCCCGCCGGGCCGGTCATCACCGGCGCACCCGGCGTGGCCGTCATCGACACGGCCGGGAGGTCGTGGTTCCCCGAGGAGTGTCCGAGTGGCAGGGTGGCCCGCCGCGAGTGCCCGGGGAAACGCAGGGACATCGCACGGCCGGGAGGTCGTGGTTCCCCGAGGAGTGTCCGAGCGGCAGGGCGGCCCGGCGCGAGTGCCCGGAAACGCAGGAACGCCGCACCCCTGAAGGGGCGCGGCGTCCGCAGAACCCGGAGCTACTTGGCGGCCGACAGGGCGGCGGCGCGCTGAGCGATCGCCGACTTGCGGTTGGCGGCCTGGTTCTTGTGGATGACGCCCTTGCTGGCGGCCTTGTCGAGCTGGCGGGCAGCGGCGCGCTGGAGCACCAGGGCCTCATCGACGTTGCCCTGCTCGGCGGCCTCGCGGAACTTGCGGATGGCCGTCTTCAGGGAAGACTTGACAGCCTTGTTGCGCAGCCGGGCCTTCTCGTTCTGCCGGTTGCGCTTGATCTGGGACTTGATGTTCGCCACGAAGAAGCCTCGGTGAATGTCGTCGGATGGGGCGCGCGGGCAGAGAGGGCGCGCCACACGCAGTTGACTAGGCTACCAACTGTCCAGGTCGCCGCTCAAATCGACGAGCCGGGCAGAGGGATGCCCGACAACTCTACCTTCCGCCTCCCGCAGTTCGGGCCCGATTCACGGCTTGAACCAGAATTCCCGGTACTCGGCCCAGTCTTCCCCGGTCGCCGCGAAGTCGACGTAGAGCGCCAGCCCGAACCGCTCGCGGGGGCGCCCGTGCGAGGTCAGCGCCAGCCGGGCGCCGCGGGCCGCGTCCTTGACGCTCTCCGCCCCGTCGCCCCACGCGATGTTGTGGTCGTGGTACGCGGGGGCGCCGACGAGCAGCGTCTTCTCCTCGGGGACCAGCTCCAGCGCCAGCGTGGCCTGCCGCACGACGTAGCCTCCGTACGCGGTGGGGAAGGGGAGGTAGGAGTCGTACGTCATGACCGCCACCTGGTCGGCGAGGCCCGCCACCCGGCGGAAGTAGTCGGGCGACCAGTACTTGTCGTGGCCGATGACGGCACGCGCGATCGGGCGGGTGACCGGGAACGGCTCGATCTGCGGGGTCGAGGTGGAGAGCAGGCCGTCGCCCACGATCGCACGCGTCTTCGTCAGCAGGTCGAGGAAGTCGGTGTCGCCGTCGCCGATCGGCTCGAAGTTGTAGTGGACGCCGTCGAAGCCGAGCGCCATGATCGCCCGGGCGCCGTCCAGCACGCGTTGCCGGGTGGCCGGGTCGTCGAGGTCCAGGACGCCGTCGACCTTCTGGCCGAGCCAGGCCGACACCCTCACCTTGGGCAGCTCCGCGCGCCACCACTTCAGGAAGTCGGCCGCCTTCGGATACTTGGCGGCGGGCAGCGTCCCGTCGGGGGCGAACGGGCCCGAGTGGACGTACACATCCTTGATGCCCGTCTTGCGGAGTCGCTCCGCCATCCGCCGCACGTCGTCCTTCGTCTTGCGGCCGTCCACCCACGCGTGGCCGAGCCACAGGGCGTCGTGGCCGGTCGTCTTCGCCCACGAGGCGGGTGTCCCGGTAAACTGCACGGAGAGGGTGGTCACGGCCACTCCGGGAAGGGCAATGAGCAGGGCCGTCACCGTCGCGAGGAGCCGCAGGCCGCGCCGTGCTCTGGTCCGGGCAATCACCTGGACATGTCACCATGGAAGACGGCTGGTATGCCAGTCGTAGATCGTCATCAATCCCGTCGAAACGGACACCGGTGCGCATTCAGCCTGGCCAGACCGATCCCGCGGTGATCCGCAACTTCTGCATCATCGCGCACATCGACCATGGAAAGTCGACTCTCGCCGACCGCATGTTGCAGATCACCGGTGTGGTCGACGACCGCTCCATGCGCGCCCAGTACCTCGACCGGATGGACATCGAGCGCGAGCGCGGCATCACCATCAAGTCCCAGGCGGTCCGGCTGCCGTGGAAGGTCGGCGAGACCGACTACGTCCTCAACATGATCGACACGCCCGGCCACGTCGACTTCACCTACGAGGTCTCCCGGTCGCTGCAGGCGTGCGAGGGCGCGATCCTGCTGGTCGACGCCGCGCAGGGCATCGAGGCGCAGACCCTGGCCAACCTCTACCTGGCCATGAACGCCGACATCACGATCATCCCGGTGCTCAACAAGATCGACCTGCCCGCCGCCCAGCCGGAGAAGTACGCCGCAGAGATCGCGCACCTCATCGGCTGCGAGCCGGAGGACGTGCTGAAGGTCTCCGGCAAGACCGGCGTGGGCGTCCGCGAGCTGCTGGACCACGTGGTCGAGAAGATCCCCGCCCCGGTCGGCGACGCCGACGCCCCCGCCCGCGCGCTGATCTTCGACTCGGTGTACGACACCTACCGGGGCGTGGTCACCTACGTCCGGGTCATGGACGGCCACCTGGGCAGGCGCGAACGCATCCAGATGATGTCCACCGGCGCGTCCCACGAGACGCTGGAGATCGGGATCATCTCGCCGGAGCCGAAGCCGGCCGAGAAGGGGCTCGGCGTCGGCGAGGTGGGCTACCTGATCACCGGGGTGAAGGACGTCCGCCAGTCGCGGGTCGGTGACACCGTGACCTCCAGCGCCAACACCGCCGTCGAGCCGCTCAGCGGGTACGAGCATCCCAAGCCGATGGTCTTCTCCGGCCTCTACCCGATCGACGGCGACGACTACCCCGAGCTCCGCGAGGCCCTGGACAAGCTCCAGCTCAACGACGCCGCCCTGGTCTACGAGCCGGAGACCTCCGCGGCGCTGGGCTTCGGCTTCCGCTGCGGTTTCCTCGGCCTGCTCCACATGGAGATCGTCCGCGAGCGCCTGGAGCGGGAGTTCAACCTCTCGCTCATCTCCACCGCGCCCAACGTGGTCTACCGAGTGATCATGGAGGACGGCAAGGAGATCACGGTCACCAACCCCTCGGAGTTCCCCACCGGCAAGGTGGACAAGGTCTTCGAGCCGATGGTGAAGTCGACCGTGCTCGTCCCGTCCGAGTTCATCGGCGCCATCATGGAGCTCTGCCAGAACCGCCGCGGCAACCTCCAGGGCATGGACTACCTGTCCGAGGACCGCGTCGAGATCCGCTACACCATGCCGCTCGGCGAGATCATCTTCGACTTCTTCGACCAGCTCAAGTCCCGCACCCGCGGCTACGCCTCACTGGACTACGAGCCTTTCGGTGAGCAGGAGGCCGAGCTGGTCAAGGTCGACATCCTGCTCCAGGGCGAGGCCGTCGACGCCTTCAGCGCCATCGTCCACAAGGAGAAGGCGTACGGCTACGGCGTCGAGATGGCCAAGAAGCTGCGCGACCTCATCCCGAGGCAGCAGTTCGAGGTGCCGATCCAGGCCGCCATCGGTGCCAGGGTCATCGCCCGTGAGAACATCCGCGCCATCCGCAAGGACGTCCTCGCCAAGTGCTACGGCGGCGACATCTCCCGCAAGCGCAAGCTTCTGGAGAAGCAGAAGGAAGGCAAGAAGCGGATGAAGATGGTCGGCCGTGTCGAGGTGCCGCAGGAGGCGTTCGTCGCCGCGCTGTCCACCGAGTCGTCCGCCGACAAGGCCAAGAAGTAGCCCGGAGCCGCCGGGCGGGAGGGCTCCCCGCACCGGCGGGACAGGTGGTCCCGCGCGGGGTGGCGGAGCGGTCGGCCTCCGGTCGCGCCGCCACCGGGTCGTCGGTTACGGTCGCCTCCATGCGCATCCTTTCCGTGAACGTGGGCCGTGTCGTCGAGGCGGAGTGGGCGGGCCGCCTGGGGCGCACCGCGATCGACAAGACGCCCGTGCCGGGCCGCGTCAGGGTGGGGACGAACGGCCTGGCCGGAGACGAGCGGGCCGACCTGGAGCACCACGGCTCGTCCGACCACGCGCTCTACGCGTACGCCCGGGAAGACTACGACTGGTGGCAGGCCGAGCTCGGCCGTGAGCTGCGGGACGCCGTCTTCGGGGAGAACCTCACGACCGCCGACCTCGACGTGAACGGCGCGAAGATCGGCGAACGCTGGCGGATCGGCACGGTCGTCGCCGAGGTCACCGGCCCCCGCGTGCCGTGCGGGGTGTTCCGCAACTGGATGGGCGAGCGGGCCTGGGTCAGGCGCTTCACCCAGGCCGGTCGCGTCGGCGCCTACCTGCGGGTGGTCGAGCAGGGGGAGGTGGGCGCCGGCGACACCGTCGAGATCGTCTCCCGCCCCGAGGGCAGTGTCACGGTGACCGAGTCCTTCCGCGCCTACCACGGGGACAGGGCGCTGCTGCGCCGCATCCTCGCCCATCCCGGTCACTCCGCCGAGTGGGACCGGGTCGCCGAACGGGTCCTCGGCCGGGAGGCTCCCTAGCGCCGTGCCGTGGTGGCGTGCCCGGGGAGGGCGCGGGCGGGGCGCGGTGGCACCCGGGGAAGGCCCGGTTGTGCCGTGGTGGTGCCCGGAGAGCGCGCGGGCGGGGCCGCAGGTGACCCAGGACCTGCCGCCCCGCCCGGACTGAGGGGCCCGCTCAGCGCAGGACGGTGTGGAGCGCCGAGGTGAGCGAGGCCTTGGCGTCGTCCTGGTCGACAGACCACATCATGGCACCGCCGAGCCCCTTCAGGCGGATGTAGGCCGCCTTCTGGACCAGGGTGGCCGGGTCGTCGTAGGACCAGAACTCGTTGCCGTCGTAGAGCCACAGGGAGCCGGTGCGCAGATCGCGGTAGCGCTTGCCGGGCTTGTTCACAAGGATCTTGTAGTCCTCGCTGCCCGCTGCGAAGGTGCCCGGCGCGGGGCCGGTGGCGGTGCCGTACAGGCCGTTCCGGCCGCCGGTGACGCCGGTCCAGCCCTGGCCGTACGCCGGGACGCCGACCACGATCTTTCTGGCCGGGGCGCCGCGCGTCAGGTAGTCGCGGACGGTCTGGTCCACGCTGTACCTCACCGGGTGGGGGTCGCGCCGGTCGGTGAACAGGTTGCCGTTGTGGCCGGTGACCTTCTCCCACGAGCCGTGCAGGTCGTAGCCCTGGATGGTGGCGAAGGTGAGCTGCTTGAAGACGTCGCGGACCTCGAAGCCCGCGTCGATCTTCGCCGCCGCGGCCGGAAGGAAGGCGGTCAGCTCGGTGCGCCGGTCGAACTCGTTCATCTGGCGGCGCAGTTCGGTGACGAACAGGGTGAAGTTGCGCTTGTCCTCGGGCCGGATGACGTTGCCCTCGGCCCCGGAGGAGCCGGGCCATTCCCAGTCGAGGTCGATACCGTCGAAGACACCCGCCCCGGTGCCGGGTTCGGTGCCGGGCAGGTTGCCCCTGAGCCACAGGTCGATGCAGGAGGCGGCCAGCTTGGTGCGCCCCTCCGGGGTGAGCACCGCGTCGGAGAAGTACTTGGAGCCGGTCCAGCCGCCCAGCGAGATCAGCACCTTGAGCCCGGGGTGCTTGGCCTTGAGCTTCTTCAGCTGGTTCAGGTTGCCGTTCAGCGCCTGCCCCTCGGCGTCCGCGACGCCGTCCACGCTCTGCTCGGCGGGGACCGGGCGCTGCCAGTCGGCCCACGCGTCGGCGGAGACGCAGCTGCCCGCGGCGTCGACGAAGCCGAAGGCGTAGTTGATGTGGGTCACCTTGCCGGCGGCGCCGCTGGTGTCCATGTCCTTGACGTGGTAGTTGCGGCCGTAGATGCCCCACTGGATGAAGTAGGCGACCCGCTTGAAGCGGTCACCGTGGTCCGGAGCGGTCTGGGCCTGGGCGGGGGCCGGTACGGCCACCGCGGTGAGGCCGACGGTGAGGACTGCCGCGATCATGTGCCGGAGGAGTCTCTGCACGGGCTTCTCCACTGCTCGGGGTAATAACTTATAGGAAACTTTCCTTTAAGTTTTCCCGGATCGTAGACCTGCGTGATCTGGGCGTCAACGGTTCGCGACGCATTGGGGCGGGCGGGCCGCCGCCCGGCGGCTCCGGCGTACCGGGCATCGCGGCGGGAGCGGCAGACTTGGGGTGTGCCATCCACACTTCCCGACGGGGACCCCGTACCGGCCTCGGGCGAGCTCCCGGCGAGCGCGCTCGCCGGGCTCGGCGAACGGCCCTTCGGCTTCTACGTCCACGTCCCCTTCTGCGTGACCCGCTGCGGCTACTGCGACTTCAACACCTACACGGCCGGGGAGCTGGGGCCCGGCGCCTCGCAGAAGGACTACGCGGACACCGCCGTCGACGAGGTGCGGCGGGCACGGGCCACCCTGGGCGAGACCGATCTGCCGGTCGAGACGGTCTTCTTCGGCGGGGGCACCCCGACCCTGCTGCCCGCCGCCGACCTGGTCCGGATCCTGGACGCGATCGACAAGGAGTTCGGGCTCGCCCCCGGGGCGGAGGTGACCACCGAGGCCAACCCCGAGTCGGTCGACCTCGCGTACCTGGCGGAACTGCGCGCGGGCGGGTTCAACCGGGTGAGCTTCGGCATGCAGAGCGCCCGCGAGCACGTGCTCCGGGTGCTCGACCGCCGGCACACACCCGGCCGCCCGGCGCAGGCCGTCCGGGAGGCCGGGCAGGCGGGGTTCGACCACGTCAACCTCGACCTGATCTACAGCACGCCGGGGGAGAGCGACGACGACTGGCGCGCCTCGCTGGCCGCGGCGATCGAGGCCGGGCCCGACCACGTGTCGGCGTACTCGCTCATCGTCGAGGAGGGCACCAGGCTGGCGGCCAGGATCAGGCGCGGGGAACTCCCGATGCCCGACGACGACGTGGCCGCCGACCGCTACCTCATCGCCGACGCCATGCTGGCCGAGGCGGGGTTCTCGTGGTACGAGGTGTCCAACTGGGCGACCTCCGAGGCGGGGCGCTGCCGCCACAACCTGCTCTACTGGACCGGCGGCGACTGGTGGGGCGTCGGCCCCGGCGCGCACAGCCACGTCGGCGGCACCCGCTGGTGGAACGTCAAGCATCCCGCGGCGTACGCCCGGCGCCTGGCCTCCGGCGTCTCGCCCGCGCACGCGCGCGAGGTACTGACCCCGGAGGACAGGGCGGTGGAGCGGCTGATGCTGGAGTTGCGGCTCGTCCAGGGCTTCCCGGTGAAGGATCTCGAAAGGCCCCGGGTGGCCGCCCGTGCCCTGGCCGACGGCCTGCTGGAGACGGAGGCGTTCAAGGCCGGTCGCGCGGTGCTCACGTTGCGCGGCCGCCTGCTGGCCGACGCCCTGATCCGCGACCTGACCTGACGGCGCGGGCGCCGCGGAGCCCGTCCGGCTCCGCGGCGGCCCGGATCAGCTGACGAAGCGGATGTTCATCGGGTAGCGGTACCTGTCCCCGCGGTTCGCCGCCACCGCCGCCATGATCATCACGATGATCGACCCGAGCCAGATGACGAACATCAGCAGGAAGCCGATCAGCACGAATGCGAGGACCCACGAGACGAAGTAAGCGATCATCAGCGTGAGCTGGAAGTTCAGGGCCTCGGCGGCCTGGTCGCGCACGTAGGGGGAGTCGTCCTTCTTCGCGAGGTAGACCACGAGCGGGCCGACGAACCAGGTCAGCAGGCCCAGCAGGTGGGCGAGCATCGCCATGGTGGTGTCGTCGCTGCCGGGGCGCGGGCCGTACGTCCCGGGAGGGGCCTGGTAGCCGTACCCGTAGCCGTAGCTCACCGGCTGACCGTACTGGCCCGGCTGCGAGTATCCCGACTGCTGGCCGCCCTGGCCGCCCGCGTCGTACGGCGGGTAGGTGCCGTAGCCCTGGTCCGGCTGCCCGTAACCCTGGTAGCCCTGGTCCGGTTGTCCGTAACCCTGGTAGCCCTGGTCTGCCTGCCCGTAACCCTGGTAGCCCTGGTAGCCCTGGCTCGGCTGGGTGTGGCCCTGCCCGGGAGGTTGTCCGTAACCCTGGGCCGGCTCGCCGTAGCCGTAGCCGTAGCTCTGTCCGGGCTGGGTCTGGCCGGGCGAGGGCTCGCCGAAGTGACGTGTCTGGTTGTCGTTCGAGGAGTCGCGCGGTGAGTCCTCGGGGTTCACGCTCATGGCCCCTCCTGGTGGGGTTAAAGGACTAGCCATCTTCGCCGGGAACCGTCACAAAGTCGATCAATTCCTCGACCGGGCCGAGAAGCTCCGGCTCCAGATCGGCATATGTCGTGACCGATCCAAGAATGCGGCGCCACGCGTCGCCGGGTTCCACGTGCCAACCCAGGGCGGCGATGACGCCCTCCTTCCAGGGTACGCCGCGCGGCACCGGCGGCCAGGCGGGAATCCCGAGCACGCGGGGCTTGACGGCCTGCCACACGTCCACGAACGGGTGCCCGACGACCCGCACGTGGGCCGCGGAGACCTCGGCGGCGATCCGGCTCTCCTTGGAACCGGGGACCAGGTGGTCGACGAGCACGCCCAGACGCCGTCCCGGCCCCGGTCCGAACTCCTCGACGATCGCGGGCAGGTGGTCGACACCCTCCAGGTACTCCACCACCACGCCTTCGACCCGCAGGTCGTGCCCCCAGACCTTCTCCACGAGCGCCGCGTCGTGCACGCCCTCCACGTAGATGCGGCTCTCCCGGGCGACCCGGGCACGCAGGCCCTCCACCGCGATGGAACCCGAGGCGCTGCGCCGGGGAGCGCGCGGCGCCTCAGGCTGCCGTACGAGCGTGACCACCTTGCCCTCCAGGAGGAACGCGGCCGGGTCCAGCGGGAACACCCGCCGGCGCCCGAACCGGTCCTCCAGGGTGACGGCCTCCTTGTCGCAGGCCACCACGGCGCCGCAGAAGCCTCCCTCGGCATCCTCGACCACCAGGCCGAGCTCCGCGGGAACCTGGGGGATCTTCCCCCTGCGGGGGCGCCGCCAGTCTCCCGCCAGAACGTCACGCTCGTACATCGCCGACCGCCCACCGTCTCGTGTCAGGGATCATGTGGACGGTAGCAAACGCGGTCGTCACCTACCGTACGGTCCGGGCTGTCCCCACTGTCCCGACGCGGCGGCGGCCGCGGCCTGGCGCTTGCGGGCGCCGCTCCGCTTGACCAGCACGACGATCGTCATGATGATCGCCACCAGGAAGAACACCAGGGGGATGCCGAGCCCGGCGGCGACCCCGCCCAGCGCTCCGCTCACCGCCGAGCCGAGGGCGAGCTCCTTGCCCACGCCGAACTTGACGACACTCGCGTCGTCGGCGGTGCAACGGACCTGGTAGTCGCCCGCCTTGTCCACCCCGATCCGCAGGCCCATCTCCCAGACGTCGCCGTTGAGGGTGACGGTCTGGGAGACGGCCGCCTTCTCCAGCCTGGGCGGGGTCTCGCCGCCCTCGATCGCGCACTCGTAGTTGGTCGGGCTGGTGGCGGAGACGTAGAGCGCGGGCTTGTCCGCCGGGTCGAGCTTGACCGTCACGGCCTCGCCGGCGGCGAAGGACTTGGTGGGGGCGGCGTCGGTGATCGCGTCGGCGGCCCCGGCGGCACCGTTGTAGAGGACGAGGACCCCGACGCCGATGCTGAGGAACGCGACGAGCCAGGAACCGAAGATCCAACCGAGGCTGGGCTTGACCTTCGTCTTGGCCGGTGTTCCCTGCGGGGGCCCGTAGTTGGGGGTGGGGTAACCGTAGGACGGACTGCCCTGTTGGTACTGCTGGCCGTACGGCTGCTGGGATGCGCCGTAACCGGGTCCCTGCGGGGGGCCACCCGGAGAAGATCCGAAATTATTAGACATACACGAATAGTGCCGGGTGACACTTGGATCGGGATAGCAGTTGACTTGCCAACGACTTGCTCCCGTCATCCGCAGCTCCTGCTTATCGCACCTTCCGGACAGGGGCCGTACACTTGGCACTCGGGAACACAGAGTGCCAAGCCTCGTGTTTCCCGTTTGGACGCAGGCAGGGAGGTGACCACGTTGGTCGACGACCGGAAGCTCGCCGTGCTGCGCGCCATCGTCGAGGACTACGTGTCCACCAATGAGCCGGTGGGGTCCAAGGCTCTCACCGAGCGGCACAACCTGGGTGTGTCGCCGGCGACCATCCGCAACGACATGGCGGTGCTGGAGGAGCAGGGCTACATCGCCCAGCCCCACACCAGCGCGGGCCGGGTGCCCACGGACAAGGGCTACCGGCTCTTCGTCGACAGGCTTTCGCAGGTGAAGCCGTTGTCGGCCGCCGAGCGGAGGGCCATCGAGAGCTTCCTCGCCGGCGCGGTGGACATCGACGACGTCGTCACGCGAACGGTCCGGCTGCTGGCCCAGCTCACCCGGCAGGTCGCCGTGGTGCAATACCCCACGATGAGCAACTCGACGGTCCGGCACGTGGAGCTGGTGCCGCTGAGCGAGCGTCGGCTGATGTTCGTGCTCATCACCAACACCGGGCGGGTCGAGCAGCGCGTGGTCGAGCTGGCCGACCTCGTGGACGAGAACCGTGTCGCCCACCTGCGGGCGGTGCTCAACGCCTCACTCGACGGCTGCGGGCTCACCAGCGTCCCCGACAAGGTCGCCGATCTGCCCGGGCGACTGCCCCCCGAGGACCGGCCGCTGGCGACCGCGATCCTCTCGGTGCTGCTGGAGTCGCTGGTGGAGCGGCGCGACGAGAAGATCGTCTTCGCCGGGGCGGCCAACCTCGCGGGAGCCGACTTCACCGTCGGGCTCCGTGAGGTCCTCGAGGCGCTGGAAGAGCAGGTCGTGCTCATGCGACTGCTCGGTGAGACCTCCGACCGGTCGGCGGTGACCGTGCGGATCGGTTCGGAGAACCCTTATACCGGCCTTAAGGGCACGTCCATCGTCGCCGCCGGGTACGGTTCGGGGGACAAACAACTGGCCCGGCTCGGTGTGCTGGGCCCGACGCGAATGGACTATCCGGTCACGATGGGCGCGGTGCGCGCGGTGGCACGCTACGTCAGCCAGATCCTGGCTGCATCCTAAGAGGTCAACGAACAGTGGCTAAGAGCGACTACTACGGCACCCTCGGGGTGCGCCGCGACGCCAGTCCGGAAGAGATCAAGAAGGCGTACCGCCGCCTGGCGCGCGAGCTGCACCCCGACGTCAACCCCGATCCCGAGACGCAGGAGCGCTTCAAGGAGATCACGCAGGCCTACGAGGTCCTGTCCGACTCCAGCAAGCGCCAGATGTACGACATGGGGGCCGACCCGTTCTCCCCGGGCGGGGGCGGTGCAGGCGGGTTCGGCGCGGGCTTCCCGTTCAGCGACATCATGGACGCCTTCTTCGGGGCCGCGGGCGCCGGCGGTGGGCGCGGCCCGCGCTCCCGCGCCCGCCGCGGTCGCAACGCCACCATCCGGGTCGAGCTCGACCTGCGCGAGGCGGCCTTCGGCACCACACGAGAGCTGGTCGTCGACACGGCCGTGGTCTGCGAGGTCTGTTCGGGCGCCGGAGCCGCGCCCGGCACCCACCCCGACACCTGTGACATGTGCCACGGCCGCGGTGAGGTCTCCCAGGTCACCCGCTCCTTCCTCGGCCAGGTCATGACCTCCCGGCCGTGTCCCCAGTGCGGGGGCTTCGGCTCGATCATCCGCCACCCCTGCCAGGAGTGCTCCGGCGACGGCCGGGTCCGCACCCGCCGGACGATCAAGGTCCGCATCCCGGCCGGTGTGGAGGACGGCACCCACATCCAGCTCGCCGGTGAGGGCGAGGTCGGGCCGGGCGGCGGCCCTCCCGGAGACCTGTTCCTGGAGATCGTCGAGCGCCCGCACGAGATCTTCGAGCGTCGCGGCGACGACCTGCACTGCACCGTGCAGATCCCGATGACCGCGGCCGCGCTCGGCACCATGCTGACCATGGAGACGCTCGACGGCGCCGAGGAGCTGGATATCCGTCCCGGCACGCAGTCGGGCCAGACGATCCCGCTCTACGGCCGGGGCGTGCAGCGCCTGAACGAGACCGGCCGCGGCGACCTGATGATCCACGTCAACGTGGAGACCCCGGCCCGCCTCGACCCGGCCCAGGAGGAACTGCTGCGGGAGCTCGCCAGGCTCCGCGGCGAGGAGCGGCCGCCCGGCAAGTTCGCCCCCGGCCAGCAGGGCTTCTTCTCCCGCCTGCGGGACGCCTTCAATGGCCGCTGACGGCGCCGGTTCCCGTTTCGCCGACGGTGCCGGTTCCCGTCCCGCCGGGCCCGGCGGCCGATGACCGTCCCGGTCTTCCTGGCCGACCCCGCAGACCTGGCCCGCCCGGAGTTCACCTTCGGCGGGCCCGAGGGCCGTCACGCGGCGGCCGTACGCCGGCTCCGGGCCGGGGAGCGGCTCGACCTGACGGACGGCGCGGGCACCGTGGCCGAGTGCGTCGTGCTCGACGCGGGCAAGGACTCGCTCCGGGTCGAGGTGCTGCGCCGCTACGACGTGCCGGTGCCCAGCCCTCGCCTGGTCGTCGTCCAGGGCCTGCCCAAGGGCGACCGGGGCGAGCTGGCCGTGGAGATGATGACCGAGGCCGGGGTCGATGTGATCGTCCCCTGGGCGGCGGCCAGGTGCGTCACCCAGTGGAAGGGTGAGCGGGGCGCCAGGTCGCTGGCCCGCTGGCGCTCCACGGCGCGCGAGGCGGGCAAGCAGGCGCGCCGCTTTCACCTGCCGGAGGTGGCCGAGCTCGCCACGACCGCGACGGTCGCCAAGCTGCTGTCGGCGGCGGCGCTCGGCATCGTCCTGCACGAGGAGGCTTCCGGCCCCCTCTCCACCCTGCCGCTTCCCGGAGAGGGCGACATCGTCGTGGTGGTCGGCCCCGAAGGCGGGGTCGCCGAGGAGGAGATCGCCGCGTTCCGCGCGGCGGAGGCGGTGCCGGCGTTGCTCGGGCCGACGGTGCTGCGCACCTCGACGGCCGGAGTCGCCGCGGCCGCCATCGTGCAGGCGCGCACGGGCCGCTGGTGAAACGCGGACGGACCGGGTTCGGAGCGGACCGGGCCCGCGACCCGTACCTTCCGGGCACGCGCGTGCGGCCGCCTTTCACCGCGGCAGCCGGTGTCCGCCCCCGGCGCGTGCGCGCGGGCGGCGTCCGGTGACCCGAGGGGACGGGCGCGTCCGCGCCATCCCGGGAGGCCGGTGACGGGCGGGCCCCGAGGAGTGCTCCGCGGGCCCTCGCCCTAGCGGCCGACCGGGGTCGAGGCGGGAGCGCTCGCCTCGGTCGGCAGCGGCGGCGTATCGCCCGGGAACGGGCACTCGTCGGTCGGGCACGTGCTCTGCGAGGGGACGGTCGCCTCCGTCGGCGTGGGCGTCGCCTCGCTCTCGTCGCACTTCTCGGTGAGGCCGCCCGGCTCGACCGGCTCACCCTGCACGGTCGTGGGGCAGGGGGTCGGCGTCGGGGTGGGCTCGGGGGTGGGCCTGGCCGTCGTCGGCCGCGTGCTCGGCGACGCGCTTCTGGTCGGCGTGGGCCTCGCCGTCGGCGTCGGCGTGCCCTGCGGCCTGGTGACGGCCGGGAGCGGGGCCGTGACCGACGGCGCGGGAGGCCGCGAGGTGGCCGACAGGTCGGGCGGGGTCGACTCGGTGTAGTTGACCTCGCCGGTGCTCACCTCGGGGATCACCTGCTCACGGAACTGCGGGACCACCATGACGACGGTGGCCGCGACGAGGGCCGCTCCCGCGACGGAGGCTCCGATACGCCACCACATGAGGTTACGGAACCCGCGCCGTTCGATGCGGGCACGGATGATCTCCAGTCCGTCCGGGGAGGGAACGACCGAGTTCGCCTCCGCGTTGAGCGCGCGGCGGAGCAGCTCGCCGTACTCATCCGGGGAGTCGGTCATGACAGTTGCTCCAGTGCAGTCCGTAGGGCGGCCATCCCGCGAGCCGTGTGACTCTTGACCGCGCCTTTGCTGATGCCCATGGCGTGGGCGATCTGCGCCTCCGACAGGTCTCCGTAGTAACGCAGGACCAGTGCCTCCCGCTGGCGGGCGGGCAGGCCGCGGAGCGCCTCGATCACGGCGGAGCGCTCGAACTCGCCGATCGCCCCGTTCTCGGCGCTCGGCGCGTCGGGCATGCCCTTGGGCGCGTATTTCTCGACGACCGCCCGGTGCCGCAGCACCGAACGTGATCGGTTGACGACCGACTGACGCAGATAGGCCAGTGCCTTGTCGGTGTCGCGCAGGCGACGCCAGGCGCCGTGAATGGCGACGAACGCGTCCTGCACGACCTCCTCCGCGGTTGCCATGTCGCGGACGAGGAGCACGGCGAGGCGCACAAGAGACCGATAGTGCGCGCTGTAAAGCGCGGTAACGGCCATATCGGCATCCCACCCGACGGGCACCGTCCCGAGCGACCTGTCGGCCACGAGGGTCTCGGTGGTCACATCAGTGGGACGCTCGGCCTTCCCAGAGGGTTTACGCTCTTCCGGTTCATTAGGGGGCATGACCCAGTCGTGTCCTCGCCAGGCGGCCTTATGGTGCTACGCGCAATGGTCTGTCGTTGGTCGAAGCTTTGCACACCCACCATATCTGTGCGGATCTTTGTTTGCGGACGGGGAACCATCACCGATTCGCAACGCCCGCGACGGTAGGGTGCCTGCATGGTGAGCGAAGCGAACTGCCTGTTCTGCAGGATCGTGGCCAAGGAGATTCCGGCGGAGGTCGTCCACGAGACCGACCGCACACTGGCCTTCCGCGACGTCAATCCCCAGGCCCCCACCCACGTCCTGGTGGTCCCCAAGGACCACTACCCGACCGCCGCCGCTCTGGCCGCCGCCGACGACGGGCTGGCCGACGCGGTCCTGGCGGCCGCGCACGCGGTCGCCGAGCAGGAGGGCGTCGCGGAGGAGGGGTACCGGCTGGTGTTCAACACCGGCCCCGGGGCCGGCCAGACCGTCTTCCACGTGCACGGACACGTGCTCGGGGGGCGCGGCCTGACGTGGCCGCCCGGATGAAAACCCGCAAGCATGATTGCGGGGATCGTGGATACGATGGCGTAGAAGTCAGACGCCTATATCTGGAGGCGAACAGGCCGTAAGGCCCGCCCATGTCCGAGACATACGATTCCAGCAGAACGCCGCCGAGGTCCAAGGGCCCCAGCCGGACCCAGGCGAAGGTGGTGATTCCGGACGATCAGCCGATGGTCAGCCTCCTGGGCTCACGCGACGAACTGCTGCGTGTCATCGAGGGCGCCTTCCGTGCTGACATCCATGTCCGGGGCAACGAGATCACCGTCACCGGCAGCCCCGAGGAGAGCAGCACGGTGGTGCGCCTCTTCGAGGAGATGGCCGAGCTCGTCCGCGGAGGCGCGCAGCTCACGGTCGACGCGGTCGAGCGCAGCATCGCCATGCTGCGGATGTCCTCCGAACGTCCCGCCGAGGTGCTCTCCCTGGACATCATCTCGTCGCGGGGCCGGACCATCCGCCCGAAGACGGTGAACCAGAAGCGCTACGTCGACGCGATCGACAAGTTCACCATCGTCTTCGGCCTCGGCCCCGCCGGCACGGGTAAGACGTACCTGGCCATGGCGAAGGCCGTCAGAGCCCTTCAGGAGAAGAAGGTCAACCGGATCATCCTCACCCGCCCCGCGGTGGAGGCGGGCGAGCGGCTGGGCTTCCTGCCCGGCACGCTCTACGAGAAGATCGATCCCTACCTGCGCCCGCTCTACGACGCGCTGCACGACATGCTCGACCCCGATTCGATCCCCCGGCTGATGTCCGCGGGCACGATCGAGGTGGCGCCCCTGGCCTACATGCGCGGCCGTACGCTCAACGACGCCTTCATCATCCTCGACGAGGCACAGAACACCTCGCCGGAGCAGATGAAGATGTTCCTGACGCGTCTGGGATTCAACTCGAAGATCGTCGTCACCGGCGACGTCACCCAGGTCGACCTGCCCAGCGGCACGCTGAGCGGTCTGCGGGTCGTCCAGGAGATCCTCGACGGCGTTTCCGACATCCATTTCAGCCGTCTGACCAGTGCCGACGTCGTGCGGCACAAGCTGGTGAGCGACATCGTCGACGCCTACGGGCGCTACGACGAGCTGCAGCGCGAGAGCGCCACACAGTCGATCAAGGGCGTCGTCAAGCGCCCCCGGGGGAGAACATGAGCACGGCCGCGGCATACGGTCCGGGAGAAGTGAGCGACCGATGAGCGCGGAGCGAATCCGGCGCGGCGCGCGGAGTGGGGCGCGAGGTACGAACGGGCCGCGGAGCGGGCGAGGAGCGGTGAGCGACCGATGAGCATCGAGGTCAACAACGAGTCCGGTGTCGGGATCGACGAGAAGCTCATCGTCGCGCTTGCCGGGCACGTGTTGGAGCGGATGGGCATCAACCCGCTGGCCGAGCTGTCGATCCTGGTGGTCGACGAGGAGGCCATGGCGGTGCTTCACGAGCAGTGGATGGGCGAGCCCGGCCCGACCGACGTGCTCGCCTTCCCGATGGACGAACTGCGTCCCGGCCCGGGCGCCGGAGCCCGGCAGGAGGGCGACGCCCCCGCCGATCCGGCGCTCCTGGGCGACGTGGTGCTCTGCCCCCAGGTGGCGGCCAAGCAGGCGGCCGAGGCGGGACACAGCACCGAGGCGGAGCTGGAGCTGCTCTGCACGCACGGCATCCTCCACCTGCTCGGCTACGATCACGCCGAGCCCGAGGAGCACAAGGAGATGTTCGACCTGCAGGGCGAGCTCCTGGAGTCGTGGCGGGAGGTGCGCCCCCAGCGGTGAACCTCGCCAACGGGTGGTTGTTCTCGGCCGTCGTCCTCGTGGTGGTCGGCGGCCTGATCGCCAGCGCGGAAACGGCGCTGACCCGGATCTCGCGGGTCAGGGCGGAGGAGTTCGTCCGTGACGACCGCCGGGGTGCGGTGCGCCTGCAGGCCATCGTCGCCGACCCGCCGCGCTATCTGAACCTGCTGCTCCTGCTCAGACTCAGCTGCGAGCTGGTCGCCACAGTGATCGCCACGCTGCTCTTCATCGACTGGCTCGGCGACCGGGGCTGGGCCTACGCCGCCGCCGCGGCCGTCATGATCGTGATCAGCTACGTGATCGTCGGGGTCTCCCCACGCACCCTGGGCCGCCAGCACGCGGAGCCCATCGCGCTGGCCAGCGCCCCCCTGGTGTACGGCCTGACCCGGATCTTCGGCCCGCTGCCCACGCTTCTCATCCTGCTCGGCAACGCCGTGACGCCGGGCAAGGGCTTCCGGGAGGGGCCGTTCACCTCCGAGGCCGAGCTGCGTGACCTGGTCGACCTGGCCGAGGAGCGCAGGGTCATCGAGCCCGACGAGCGGGAGATGATCCACTCCGTCTTCGAGCTCGGCGACACCCTGGCTCGCGAGGTCATGGTGCCCCGCACCGACATGGTGTTCATCGAGCGCGGCAAGGCGTTGAACCAGGCCCTGTCGCTCGCCCTGCGCAGCGGCTTCTCGCGGATCCCCGTGGTCGGCGAGAACGAGGACGACGTCATCGGCATCGTCTACCTCAAGGACGTCGCCCGCCGGGTGCAGGACGCCGGCGACGACGGGCGCACCGCGCCGGTGGAGTCCATCATGCGCCCGGCCACCTACGTGCCGGAGAGCAAGCCGATCGACCAGCTCCTGCGGGAGATGCAGGCCCGCCACATCCACCAGGCCATCGTCATCGACGAGTACGGCGGGACGGCCGGTCTGGTCACCATCGAGGACATCCTGGAGGAGATCGTCGGTGAGATCGCCGACGAGTACGACCAGGAGGCTCCCCGGGTGGAGCAACTGGAGGACGGTTCGGTCCGGGTGACCGCCCGGCTCCCGGTCGGCGACCTGGCGGACCTGTTCGACATCGAGCTGGAGGTCGACGACGTGGAGACCGTCGGGGGCCTGCTGGCACACGCGCTGGGCCGGGTGCCGATCGCCGGGTCACAGGCGGTGGTGGAGGGGCTCAGCCTGACGGCGGAGAGCCTCGCCGGGCGCCGCAACCGGATCGGGACGGTCCTCGTCACCCGGGTCGCCCCGGCCGAGCCCGACTCGGTGACGGCCTCCGCCGAGCAGGGGTAGCCCTCGCGCCCCGTTCGAGGCGTGCGGTGAGGGCGCGGCTCCGGCGGCCGGGGTTCCGGGGGCCGGGTTCGGTGTCGTGCGCCTCGGGTTCCGGGGGCCGAGCCCGGAGCCGTGCGGCCGGGAGCCCGGTGTCGTGTGGCTCCGAGGTCCGGTGCCCTGCGATGGGAAGAGGGCCGAGCACTTCCCAAGCCGTCCTCAAGTGGCCTGCAAGCGGCGCGCGTCATTGTTGTCTCACGGCACCTGGTCGCGCGGGTGCCGGTGGGGAAATCCCCGGCGCCGGGAGGGGTTCGCGGCGCGAGGACGGCCCCACGGGGAGAAAAAGAGTTACGCAGGGCTCCGAGGCTGTCCTGCGTCGCTCGCTTGAGGGTGTTCTCAATCGTGAAATACGGTTGGGGACACCCTTAGGCGTTTCTAGATGATTGCCGTTTTTGCCGAGCGGGAAGAACGTCGATCGGCGAGGACGGGGCGCCTTGCACATGACGTCGGGGGGACAGTCGTGACGCGGGGGATGAATATTGCCGCTTTCGCGGCTTTATGTGCCACTCTTCTGGGGGCTATCGCAGGGTGTGGGGACGGGGCCGGATACGAAGGTGGCGCCGACGCGGCCGCGGAGCGGGCCCGGCTGCGTGGCCTGCTCAGCGAGACGCGAGACCTGCCGGACGGGTTCTCGGCCAGGCCGCGTGACGAGTGGAGCGTGCCGTTCCGGCCCGTCGACAAGGACTGCCGGATCGTCCTGGACGCCGCCGCGGGCGGGCCGGCGCGTCGGGCGCCGGGGGTGCGGGTGGCCGTGACCTACCAGGGCGACCGGCTGGGGGAGCTGGCAGGGGTCGGCCTGACCTCCTATGCCGGGGACGGCGCCGAGCGGCGCTTCGCCGAACTGGGCAGGGCGCTGGGCGGCTGCGCGGTCGTGAAGGGCGGCGTGGCGGGCCGGGGTACCACCTTCACCGTTTCCCCCCTCGACCTGGACGGGATCGGCGACGGTGTGCAGGCCCGGCGGCTGAGCGGCCGGCTGAACGGATACCCCTACGAGATGAACCTGGTCTTCGCCCTGAGCGGCCACACCGTGGTCTCGCTGGTGCACGCCGGGATGGAGGGCGTCGACGTCGAACGCACCCGGGAGCTCGCCCACTTCCTGGTCGGCCGGACCGCCGCCTGACGTGCTCGCCTGCCGGGGCCACCTGACGTGCCTGTCTGCCGGGACCGCCTGACGTGCCTGTCTGCCGGGACCGCCTGACGGGACCGCCTGCCGGGTCGTCCGCCGACCGGGCCGTGCCGAGGCGGCCTCCCGAAAGGGGTGGTTTCCCGCTCTCCTCCGCGCAGGCGGGCGACGGCCGGGCCTCGACCGCTCCAACCGGGAGGACCGCGGAGGGGCGGTCCCCCGCGGGCGTATCACCGGTCTTCTCGCCGGGTGGGATGGACCCGTGCCCCTGTCACCGCGGCAGACGGGGCTGAATACCCTTGGGGTGTGAGTGACGCGACCCTCGACCCCGAGGACAACAAGATCATCGTCCTGGCCCGTTCCACCCGCGCCCGCAACGGCGCCGCGGAGGGCGCGGCCGTGCGTGACGAGACCGGCCGGACCTACGCGGCCACGAACGTTGCGCTGCCCTCGTTGACGCTGTCGGCGCTGCAGGTCGCCGTCGCGATGGCCGTGTCCAGCGGCGCCGAGTCTCTGGAGGCGGCGGCTCTGGTCACCGCGGGGGAGGGGCCCGCCGAGGCCGACGCGCAGGCGGTCAGGGACATGGGCGGCACGACCCTGCTGGTGGCGGACCCGGACGGCACCCTGAGGCAGCGCTGAGAGGGTGCGCTGCGTCAGAGCCGAGGCCGGTATCGGGGACAATGGGTGACGTGAGTTCCTCAGCTGCTGATTTCCGCGCCGGATTCGCCTGTTTCGTCGGCAGGCCGAACGTCGGCAAGTCCACGCTGATGAACGCGTTGGTCGGCACCAAGGTGGCGATCACCTCGTCCAAGCCCCAGACCACCCGCAGGGTCATCCGCGGCATCGTGCACCGTCCCGACTCCCAGATCGTCATCGTCGACACGCCCGGCCTGCACCGCCCGCGGACCCTGCTCGGCGAGCGGCTCGACAGCCTCGTGCTGTCCACCCTCACCGAGGTCGACGTGATCGGTTTCTGCGTGCCGGCCAACGAGCCCATCGGCAAGGGCGACCGGTTCATCGCCGAGAAGCTCGCCGGCATCAAGAAGACCCCGGTCGTCGCCGTGGTGACCAAGTGCGACCTGGCGACCCGTGAGCAGATCGCCGGGCAGCTGCTCGCGGTCTCCCAGCTCGCCGAGTTCGAGGATGTCGTCCCGGTCTCGGCGCAGTCGGGGGAGCAGCTCGACGTGCTGTCCGACGTGCTCGTCCGGCACCTCCCGGAGAGCCCGCCGCTGTACGAGGGCGGGCAGCTCACCGACGAGCCCGAGCAGGTTCTGGTGGCCGAGCTGATCCGCGAGGCGGCCCTCGAGGGCGTCCGTGACGAGCTGCCGCACTCGATCGCGGTCGTCGTCGACGAGATGCTGCCCAGGGAGGGCCGCGACGACCTGCTCGACATCTACGCGCACATGTTCGTGGAGCGCCCGTCGCAGAAGGCCATCGTGATCGGGCACAAGGGTGCCCGGCTCAAGGAGGTCGGCAGCCGCGCCCGCAAGCAGATCGAGGCGCTTCTCGGCAGCAGGGTCTATCTCGACCTGCGCATCAGCGTCGCCAAGGACTGGCAGCGCGACCCCAAGCAACTGCGTCGCCTGGGCTTCTACGACTGATGCCCCCGCGGCCGGCGCCGGGCGGACCGGGGCGCGGTGCCGGCCCCGCGGCCGGTCCGTTTCCCCGGACCGGCCGGCGGCGGGTGAGAAGAGGCAGTGCCGTCGCTCCGGTCCAGGTCGGCGGGCGGGTGCCGTTCGGTGAGCAGGCGGCGTACCCGGTCACGGCGGTCAGGGCTGCCGAGCCACCGCCGCACCAGCCGCCGGCCGTGGACGTAGCCGAAGATGTACGGGGCCATGACGGACGGCCTGATCGGCCCGAGGGCGAGGGCGATCCCGTTTCGTCGTACAGCCCCCGGCGGGCCGGGTAGTCACCGAGCTCCGCGTCGGAGCACCCTTCCGTGGCGAGGAGGGCCGCGTTCCCCCGCCCCCCACAGCATGTCCCTGGCGTGGTGGATCGTGGCGAAGTCGCTGCCGTCGGGCCGGATGCCGAACTCGGGCAGGACGTTGTCGCTCAGCCATGCCCGGGCCTCGTCACCGGGGAAGACGATCTCCTGTGCGCACAGTCCGAGCCCGCCGGTGCCGGCTCGACCGCGGTGGTGACCGGCGGGCCGACGCCGCGCTGTGTCGCATCATGCCGCGCCGGGTGAGCCGGGCTGTTCGCACTTGCTTTGGGCTGAACATTTGTTTATATTCCTAAACATGCGTTCAGCCAATGACGACAGAACCGCGCGGGCGATCATCCGGGACCGGGCTCTTGAGCTGTTCGCCGTTCACGGACCGGCACGGGTGACCGTGCGCCAGATCGCCGGGGCGGCGGGTGTCTCGCCCGCGCTCGTCATCCACCACTTCGGCTCCAAGGAGGGGCTGCGTGCCGTGGTGGACGAGCATGTCGCCTCGGTCTTCGACGGGTTGCTGCAGCGGGCGGCCCGCGGCGAGCTCGTCACCTCCGACGGGGCTTCCTTCGCCGAGGCGCTGCTGAGGGAGCTGCCGCCGGACTCGCCCGTCCCCGCCTACCTGCGCCGGCTGCTGCTGGCGGGCGACTCGGCGGGAACCGAGGTGTTCCGCCGGTGGTTCGCGGTCAGCCGGGCGACGGTCGAGGAACTCGTCGCGGCCGGGGTCATGGCACAGGGCCGCGACCCCGTCGTCCGGGCGGCCTTCGTCATGGTCAACGACCTGATGCTGCTCCTGGTCCGCGACCAGCTCGCCGACGTCCTGGGCGTCGACCCCCTCGGACCGGAGGGCGCGACCCGCTGGGCCGAGGAGGTGCTGGCCGTCTACCGGGACGGGCTTCTCACACCGGAAGGGGAATCGCGATGAGGGTTCTGATCTGCGGGGCCGGGATAGCCGGTCTCACGCTGGCCTGGTGGCTGCGGCGCAGCGGCGCCGAGGTGACCGTGGTGGAGAAGGCCGCCGGGCCGCGCAGCGACGGCTACATGATGGACTTCTTCGGCTCCGGCTACGACGTGGCCGAGCGCATGGGCATCCTCGACGCGCTGCGTGAGGCGGCCGCCGACATCACCGAGCTGGCCTACGCCGACCGGCAGGGCAGGCGGGTCGGCGGTCTGCGCTACGCCTCCTTCACGGCCATGCTCGACGGCCGGGTGCTGAGCCTCATGCGCGGTGACCTGGAGGCGGTCCTGCGTTCGGCGCTCGGTGACGGTGCCGAGATCCGGTACGGCACCAGCGTCGCGGCGGTCCGTGACGTCCCCGGCGGCGTGGACGTCGAGCTGACCGACGGTGGCGCGCACCGGGCCGACCTGCTGGTGGGTGCCGACGGGATCCACTCCGTCGTCCGGCGGCTGGCCTTCGGCCCGGAGGAGGGATTCCTGCGCCCGCTGGGCTACCACACCGCGTCCTACCTGCTCGACGACGCCGAACTGGCCGAGGCGGTCGGCCCGCGGTTCGTCCTGGTGGGCGTGCCCGACCGGCAGGCCGGCCTCTACCCGACCCGGAGCGGCAGGCTGGCCGCCTCCCTCATCCACGCCTCCACCGCGACGAGCCTGCCCGCCGACCCGCGTGCCGAGATCCTGGCCGTCTACCGGGGGCTGGGCCCGATGGCCGACCGAGCGCTGGCCCACTGCCCGGAGGACCCCTACTACGACCACGTCGCCCAGGTCGAGATGCCGGGCTGGAGCCGGGGCCGGGTGACCCTCGTCGGCGACGCCGCCCACGCGGTCTCGCTGATGGCCGGTCAGGGCTCGTCGATGGCGATGGGCGGGGCGTACACGCTGGCCACCGAACTGCTCGGGGCCGACGTCGAGGCCGCGCTCGACCGGTACGAGCGGCGGATGCGCCCGTTCGTCCTCGGCAAGCAGCGGAGCGGGCGCAACACCGCCGACTGGATGGTCCCGCACCGGGCCTGGCAGATCACCCTGCGCAACCGTCTGTTCGGCCTCGCGGACCTGCCGGGCGGCACCGCCGTCATGGGCCGCGCGCTCAGGAGCCTGGGGGCCAGCGTGGCCAGCCCCGCGGGGTGATCCGGAGATCGGCCCAGATCCGGCCGGGGCGGCGCCGATCCGGTCCGATTGGGGCGAGATGGCACCGATCCGGTCCGGCCGGGGCGGCACCGGGGTGGTGGCGCCGGACCGCGCCGCGTTCACGGGCGGGCGGCCGCCGCCTCCTCGCCCTGCCGCAGGCGCCGCCGCAGCTCGACGGCGTCCCGGCCGAGGGCGGACACCAAGGTGGCGGGACCGGCCAGAGGAAGGGCGGCCCAGCCGTCCCCGACCACCGTCCGCGGTGCCCGTCCGGTGACCAGAGTGCTGCCCACGCAGCCGGCGTCCCCGTAGACGGCGGGACTGCCGTCGATCTCCGGGTCGCCCACCACGAACTCCTGCCGCAGCAGCGGGACGCCCCCCGAGACGGCGTCGAAACGGGAGTGGCAGCGGCCGGGCCGCTCGCCGTACCTGCCGAAGACGATCTCCTCGCGCCAGAACACGCGCGCGTCCTCGGCGAGGTCCAGCCGGACGACCATGCGGTGCCGGCAGCCCGCCGCGAGCACGGTCGGCTCGGGTGCGAAGCGCAGCGACGCGCCCGCGCCGACCCGGGCGGTGACCGTCATCAGCGACTCGCCGCCCGCCGAGCCGGGCAGGACCAGCGTGCTCGCCACCGACCGGACCTCGACCGCGGTGCCGGGTGCCACCTCGATGTCGAGGGCCAGGTCGTCGCCGCCCAGCGGTCCCGCCGCGGTGGACACCAGGTGCACCTGACCGGGCGCGGTCACCCGCAGCGTCAGCGGCGGGTCGGACCGCATCGTGGCGAGTACCGTGCGGCCGCCGGTCCCGCGCTCGGTGACGATCGCCGCACGGGCCCGCATCGCCCGCCGGGAGGCCCGCACCGCCGATCCGGGCACGGTCGCGGGCGGGGCGCCGGCCGCGCCGGCCGTGCCGGTCACGTCGGTCACGTCGGTCATGTCGCCGGCCGTGCCGGTCGCGTCGGGGGAGACGCCGCCCGGTCGTCCCGCCGCCGGTACGGCCGGGACCGCCGGGCGGGGGCCGCCGGAAGGCGGCCGCGCGGCGGAGGCGGTTGTCGGGTGCGAGGCCATGGATCAGACGGGGGCGTGCGGGTGGGGGTGCTCGTGCCCGTGCTCGTGGGCCCATGCCTCGACCAGGCCGCTGACCCAGTCGGCGACCGCGTGCGCGCCGGGCTCCTCGCGGATCGAGGTGAACAGCACCGGCTTGCCGTCCCGCACGGCCGCCGCGTCCCGGGACATCACGGTGAGGTCCGCGCCCACCATCGCGGCCAGGTCCGTCTTGTTGATCACGAGCAGGTCGGCCGTCGTCACGCCGGGACCGCCCTTGCGCGGGACCTTGTCGCCGCCCGACACGTCCAGCACGAAGATCTGCCGGTCGACCAGGCCCCGGCTGAAGGTCGCGGTGAGGTTGTCGCCGCCGCTCTCCACGATCACCAGGTCGAGCGGGCCGAACCGCTCCTCCAGGCTCTCCACCGCGTCCAGGTTGGCCGCGATGTCGTCGCGGATGGCGGTGTGCGGGCAGCACCCGGTCTGCACGGCGGCGATCCGCTCCGGGTCCAGCACCCCCGCCCTGCGCAGGAAGTCGGCGTCCTCGGTGGTGTAGATGTCGTTGGTCACCACGCCCAGGCGCAGCGACCGGCCGAGTGTCCGGCACAGCGCCGCGGTCAGCGCGGTCTTGCCGCTGCCCACGGGGCCGCCGATGCCCAGGCGCAGCGCCCGGCCGTGCGGGTCGGCCGCGTGGTGGTGGTGGTCGTCGTGGATGGCACCCACGGGTGTCACCGTCCTTCCAGGTGTTCGGGGACCGGGTGGTCTCAGGAGACGAAGAGCCTCAGCTCGGCACGGATGTGGTGTTCGGCGAGCAGGTCGAGCGCGGGGGCGGCGTGCGCGGGCAGCGCCTCCCAGCCCGCGGTGGCGGCCTCCCCGCCCGGCCCGGCGCCCGCCCGGCCGGTGGCCGCCCGGCTCGCGTCGGCGGTGGCCGCGATCCGTTCCAGGGCCGGGGCGAGGTCGGCCAGGAGGCGGTGAACGGCCACCGGGTCGAGCCCGAGCAGGCGTACCGCCGCCGTGGCCGGGCCGGTCACGGCGGTGTAGGCGGCGGCCAGGGCGGCCTCCGCGGGCGAACACCCCGCCACGGCCGCGACCGCGCCGAGCGCCAGCGGGTGGTGGGCGCCCTGCGGGAGGGCTCCCGCCAGGGTGTCGAGCACCGGGGACGGCCAGATCTTCCGCGAGGTCCGCAGCAGCAGCCTGCCCTGGGTGCGGCTCGCCTCGCGCTGCGCGGGTGAGGAGGTCCGGGCGTCCGCTTCCCCGTCCAGCCGCACCCAGTCGTCCACGGCCGTGCCCCCGGTCCCGGTTCCGGCCATGCCTCCGTCCCCGTCCCCGGGCCTGTCCGCGCCGGCCCGCCGGTCGCCGCCCAGGGCGCAGGCCGCCGCGGCGAGGGCGGCGGTCACCAGGCCGGCGGTGGCCAGGCGGCCACGCAGGAAGGCGGCCAGGCTCGGCAGGTCGTGGATCGCGCCGATCCGGACCGCCTCCTCGGCGCCTCCCGAGTGGCCGTGGCCCCCGGCCGGCAGCCGCGAGTCGGCCAGGAGCAGCAGCGCGGCGTTCATCAGAACAGGAAGTAGCGCTGGGCCATCGGCAGGCTCTCGGCCGGGGCGGGTTCGATCAGGTCGCCGTCGACGCGGACCGCGAACGTGTCGGGATCGACCTCGATCCTGGGCATGGCGTCGTTGAGCGGCATGCTCTCCTTGCCCCGGCGCCGCACGTCGGCCACCGGAAGCAGGCGCCGCCGTACCGCCAGGCGGTCGGCGAGGCCGTCCTCGAGCGCCAGCGGGGCCACGAAGTGGACCGAGGTGGCGGCGGCGGTGACGGGTGCGGCGCCGAACATCGGGCGCGGCATGACCGGCTGCGGGGTGGGGATGGAGGCGTTGGCGTCGCCCATCTGGGCGTAGGCGATGACGCCGCCCTTGACCACCAGGTCCGGCTTGACGCCGAAGAAGGCGGGGTCCCACAGGACCAGGTCGGCGAGCTTGCCCGTCTCCACCGAGCCGATCTCGCCGTCCAGGCCGTGGGCGACGGCGGGGCAGATCGTGTACTTGGCGACGTAGCGCCGGGCACGGAGGTTGTCCGCGGCGCCGTCGCCGGGCAGCGCGCCCCGGCGGCGCTTCATCACGTGCGCGGTCTGCCAGGTCCGGATGATCGTCTCGCCCACCCGGCCCATCGCCTGGGAGTCGGAGCCGATCATCGAGATCGCGCCCATGTCGTGCAGCACGTCCTCGGCGGCCATGGTGGACGGCCGGATCCGGGACTCGGCGAAGGCCAGGTCCTCCGGGATGGACGGGTTGAGGTGGTGGCAGACCATCAGCATGTCGAGATGTTCGTCGAGCGTGTTGACGGTGTGCGGGCGGGTCGGGTTGGTCGAGGAGGGCAGGATGTTGGCGTACGAGGCGACCCGGATGATGTCCGGCGCGTGGCCGCCGCCCGCCCCCTCGGTGTGGTACGCGTGGATCATGCGGTCGCCGATCGCCGCGAGCGTCGACTCCACGAACCCGGCCTCGTTGAGCGTGTCGGTGTGGATCGTGACCTGGGTTCCGGTGGCGTCGGCGACCGACAGGCAGGCGTCGATGGCGGCCGGCGTGGTGCCCCAGTCCTCGTGCAGCTTGAAGCCGGAGGCCCCGGCGCGCAGCTGCTCCAGCAGGCCCTCGCGGCTGACCGTGTTGCCCTTGCCGAGCAACGCGACGTTGACCGGGTAGGAGTCGAGCGACTCCAGCATCCGGGCGAGGTACCAGGTGCCGGTGACCGTGGTGGCCTTGGTGCCCTCGGCGGGGCCGGTACCGCCGCCGACGACGGTCGTCACCCCCGCGGCCAGGGCCTCGTCGAGGATCTGCGGGCAGATGAGGTGCACGTGGGAGTCGATCGCCCCGGCGGTCACGATCTTCCCGTTGCCCGCGAGGATCTCCGTCGACGGGCCGATGACCAGGCCGGGGTGGACGCCGTCCATGGTGTCGGGGTTGCCGGCCTTGCCGATCGCGACGATGCGGCCGTCCCTGATCCCGATGTCGGCCTTGACCACGCCCCAGTGGTCGAGGATCACCGCGCCGGTGATCACCAGGTCGGGGGAGCCCTCGGCCCGGGTGGCCCTGGCCTGGCCCATCGACTCCCGGATGACCTTGCCCCCGCCGAACACGGCCTCGTCGCCGGCCCCCGCGGGGCCCATCGACAGGTCCTCGGTGACCTCGATGAACAGGTCGGTGTCGGCCAGCCTGACCCGGTCCCCGGCGGTGGGGCCGTACAGCGCGGCGTAGCGGGATCGTTCAACGAACACGGGGACTCCCGTCGAGAGGTCCGGCCCACTCCGGGCGCAGGCCGGGGACGATCCGGTGGCCGGCGATCGGCACGAGGGTCACCTCGCGCTCGACCCCGGGCTCGAAGCGCACCGCGGTGCCCGCCGGCACGTCGAGGCGGGTGCCCCAGGCGGCCTCGCGGTCGAACGCCAGGCCGGGGTTGCACGCGGCGAAGTGGTAGTGGGAGCCGACCTGGATGGGCCGGTCGGCGGTGTTGACGACGCGGACGGTGACACGTTCCCGGCCAGGGTTGAGCGGGATGGGCGCGTCACCGTACTGGATCTCACCGGGTGTCATCGGAGCTCACCGTTCGTCGGGCGGTCACGGGATCGGCTGGTGGACGGTGACGAGCTTGGTGCCGTCCGGGAAGGTGGCTTCGATCTGCACCGACGACAGCATCTCGGGCACGCCCTCCATGACGTCGTCACGGGTGAGGACCTTGCGGCCGGCCTCCATCAGCTCGGCGACGGTCCGCCCGTCCCTGGCCCCCTCCATCAGGAAGGAGGCGATGATCGCGGTGGCCTCGGGATGGTTGAGCCGGAGGCCCCGGGACCTGCGGTCACGGGCGACACCGGCGGCGACGTGGATGAGCAGGCGTTCCTGCTCGTGTGGTGTGAGCCGCATTCCCGGACCATAGAAACCGGCCGTTTCCACGACGTTGCACGTCGATGTCGGACGGGTTTCCGCCCGTCACGAGCTGCCCGGACGGCGGGAGGGTGGCACGGGGCCGCCCTCCCGCCGCCCGGGTGGGCCCGCGTGTCCGGGCGGGGTCAGCGCACCCGGAAGGTGCTGAGAACCGCCGCGTGGTCGGAGGTCCAGGCGTTGCCGGCGTGGCCGGGGATGGGCGCCGGGGTGCCCTCGACGAGGGCGCGGGAGTCCAGCACCCGGAGCTTCCCGGCGTAGTGCACGAAGTCGATGCGGTCCTGCGGCTCCGGCTCACCCTTGTGGCTGTCGTGGCCGTAGCCGCCGGTGAAGGTCGGGTAGACGGGCGACCAGGTGGTGCCGGGGACGGCGGCCGGGTCGGGGTGGGCGACGCGGAAGGAGTCCTTCAGGCCCGCCCGCTCCGGCAGCACCGAGGTGGGCCAGGCCACGGAGTCGTACCCGCAGCGCTTGGTCGCGGGCGTCCAGTCCAGGTGGGAGGGGGCGTTGAAGTCACCGGTCAGCAGGACCGGGGTCCGGCGGGCGCCGGCGAGGTCGGCCCTCATCGCGGCGAGGATCGCGGTGATCTGCGGGGTTCGCTTCGAGGAGGTCTCGTTGGCGAGCAACTGCGCGTGGGTCATCTTGCCGAAGCAGGCGTCGTAGGGCCCGTAGGGCGTGTAACCGAGGTGGACGTTCCAGATGACGACCTCCTGCCGGTCCCGGTCGTCGATCCGGATCCTGGCGTTGATCCCCGCCAGGCCCGACGCGGACGGCAGCGGGCCGCGCGAGGTGATCGGGTAGCGGCTGACGATGCCCAGGTCGCTCCCGGCCTGGAAGTGGTCCCAGCCCAGCGCCTCGGCGAGCTCCTTCGCGGAGGTGCCGGAGGTCTCCTGCATGCCCACCACGTCCACGTCGTGGTCGAGCAGGAACTTCAGCTGCTTCTCGCGGGCGCCTCTGACCTGGCTGCCGCCGTGCCAGAGGTTCCAGCTCATCGCCCTGAGCTCGGGCACCAGCTTGGTGCCCGGCGCCCTGACCTCGATCGTGGCGGTCGCGGACGCGACCTGGCCGGCGCCGTTGCGCGCCTCGACCCGCACGGCCGCGGGGCGGAGCACGTCCGCCGCGCGCGGGATGCCGGAGATCGCGCCGTCCGCGCCGACCGTCACCCAGCGCGGCCCGGAGACCTTGCGGAACGTCAGGCCCGCGGTGTCGCCGCGGACGAGCCCCCCGACGGTCGCCGCGTACGGTTTCAGCGCCCGGGCGTTGCGCAGCGGGATGTCGTCGCTGACGAAGTGCAGCGGCTCGGAACTGACGATCTTCAGCGTGACGGGCCGGGCGAGCCACGCGTAGCCGTCCTTGGCCAGGGCGTAGACGATGTAGTCACCGGGTTCGAGGCCGTCGGTGGGCAGCGTCGCGGTGCCCGAGCCGCCGGGGATGTAGACCCACTTCAGGGAGGGGCCGACGTAGGTCTCGTCGACCGGGCCGTTCCCCGGGTCGGTGTACAGGCCGATCCAGTTCTTCGGGTCGGGCCGCGGGGTGGAGTAGGTCAGGTTGATCGGCTCACCCGCCTTCACCGACGTCGAGACGACGTTCAGCGTCCCGTCCGCCTCGGCCGCGGCGGGCGTGATCGCCAGGCCGAGTGCCAGCACGGCTATCGCCGCCATGAGTAACCGGCGCATCCAGGCTCCTTGTGTGGTTGTTGAGGCGGGACAAGCCTGGAGTGCCCCGGTGAAGGCGCGGAGTACGACGACTGTCGTTCAGATTGCGCGCACTCGAATCCCGGAATCGCTGCTCACAGCCAAGCTGGAGGCTGATTTGTCTGTACAGGTGTGCGCAACTTGTCTGTACCGCCATGCCCTGTCGCGGCGGTGAGGTTTCGGTAAGGCGCAATTAACGAGCGCGAACTCGGCGGGAAATCTCGCTCAGTCACCTTGACGGCAACTCACTCGGTGCGGGGGCCGCGTACCGGCAAGGAGGAAGCCATTGCGTAATTCACTCTGGCGTTTCACGGCGGCCGCCGCCGCACTGGCCATGGCCCTGGCCGCCTGTGGGGGCGAGGCCCCCGCCGGCGACGGTGCCGCCGCGGCCGGAGCCGGTGACGACGGCATCAAGGTGGGCATCCTGCACTCACTCAGCGGCACCATGGCCATCAGCGAGGTGACCGTCAGGGACGCCGAACTGCTCGCGATCAAGGAGATCAACGCCGCCGGCGGCGTCCTCGGCAAGAAGCTCGTCCCGGTCGTCGAGGACGGCGCCTCCGACTGGCCGACCTTCGCGGAGAAGGCCACCAAGCTCATCCGCCAGGACAAGGTCGCCGCCACCTTCGGCGGCTGGACCTCCGCCAGCCGCAAGGCCATGCTGCCGGTCTTCGAGCGCAGCAAGGCCCTGCTGTGGTACCCGGTGCAGTACGAAGGGCTGGAGAGCTCGCCGTACATCTTCTACACCGGCGCCACCACCAACCAGCAGATCATCCCCGCCCTCGACTACCTCAAGGAACAGGGCAGGAAGAAGCTCTTCCTGGTCGGCAGCGACTACGTCTTCCCCCGCACCGCCAACAAGATCATCAAGGCGTACGCGGCGGCCAACGGGATGGAGATCCTCGGCGAGGAGTACACCCCGCTCGGCCACACCGAGTACGGCACGCTGACCAACAAGGTCGTCCAGGCCAAGCCCGACGCCGTCTTCAACACCCTCAACGGCGACAGCAACGTGGCCTTCTTTAAGCAGCTCAACAGCGCCGGCGTCACCGCGGAGAAGATGCCGGTCCTGTCGGTGAGCGTCGCGGAGGAGGAGGTCAAGGGCATCGGCGTGGACAACATCGCCGGCCACCCCGTCGCCTGGAACTACTACCAGACCACCGAGACCCCGGCCAACGAGAAGTTCGTGGCCGCCTTCAAGGCCGAGTACGGCGCCGACAAGGTGACCTCCGACCCGATGGAGGCCGGTTACAACGCCGTCCACCTCTGGGCCGAGGCCGTCAAGAAGGCCGGGACCGTCGAGGTCGAGGCCGTGCGGAAGGCGGCGGGCGGCATCGCCCTGGAGCGCCCCGAGGGCCTGGTCACCATCGACGGCGAGAACCAGCACATGTACAAGACAGCCCGGATCGGTGTGATCCAGCCCGACGGGCTCATCAAGGAGGTCTGGAACTCCGGCCGGCCCATCAAGCCCGACCCCTACCTGAAGGGTTACCCCTGGGCGAGCGGCCTGGCCAGCGGCTGAGGCACCCGCGGACCCCGTAGACCGGCTCCGGGACCGGGCCGTGACCAGATCACGGACAGCACCGTGACGCGCCCACAACGCGGCGCGGCCCGGCCCCGGAGCCACACCTCCCAGGAAGGGGAACACCGGTGGAGGCGTTTCTCAACCAGCTCCCGATCGGCCTGTCCATCGGCGCCGTACTGCTCCTCATCGCCCTCGGGCTGACGTTCACCTTCGGCCAGATGGGCGTGATCAACATGGCCCACGGCGAGTTCATCATGGCCGGGGCCTACACCGCCTACCTGCTCCAGGACCTCACCGGCCGGACGGCCGTGATCGTGGCGCTGCCGGTGGCGTTCCTGGTCGCCGGGCTGATGGGGCTCGTCCTGGAGCGGGCCGCGATCCGGCACTTCTACGGCCGCCCGCTCGACACCCTGCTGCTCACCTGGGGCGTCAGCCTGGTGCTCCAGCAGCTCGCCCGTGACCTGTTCGGCGCGCCCAACGTCCAGGTCCAGGCGCCCACCTGGCTCCAGGGCGGCCTGGGGCCGCTGCCGTACAACCGGCTCTTCATCTTCGCTCTCGCGCTCGCCACCGTCGTCGGCGTCTGGGCCTACATGAACCGCACCGGCCAGGGCCGCCGGATGCAGGCCGTGATGCAGAACCGGCAGCTCGCCGCCGTCAGCGGCATCGACACCGGCCGGGTGGACCAGCGCACCTTCTTCATCGGCTCCGGTCTCGCCGGCGTCGCAGGGGTGGCCCTCACCCTGATCGGGCCGGTCGGCCCCGCGCTCGGCACCTACTACATCGTCGACGCCTTCCTGGTGGTCGTCGCCGGCGGGCTCGGACAGCTGCGCGGCGCCGTCATCGCCGCCGCGGGCCTGGGCCTGCTCAACTCCTACGCCGAGTTCTGGAGCGACGCGAGCCTGGCGAAGGTCATCGTGTTCGCCGCGATCATCGCCTTCCTCCAGTTCCGGCCGCAGGGACTGTTCGTCGTCCGATCGAGGGCCCTCACATGAACCCCGCACTGCTCGCGCGCCTGCGAGGACCCGGTGTCTTCGCCGCGGTGGCCGTCCTGGCCCTGGTCGTCGCGCCGCTCCTGCTGGAACCGTTCCGTCTCAACCTGCTGGCCAAGTATCTCTGCTTCGCGATCGTCGCCCTGGGCATCGGCCTGGCCTGGGGGCAGGGCGGCATGCTCGTCCTGGGCCAGGGCGTGTTCTTCGGTCTCGGCGGCTACGCGATGGGCATGCACCTGAAGCTGGTGGACGCCCGGGGAGACCTGCCCGACTTCATGGTCTGGAGCGGGGTCGAGCAGCTGCCCGCCCTCTGGAAGCCCTTCGCCAACCCGGTGTTCGCGCTGTTCATGGTCGTCGCCGGGCCGATGCTCATCGCCGCCGTGCTGGGCCTGCTGGTCTTCCGGCAGCGGGTGCGCGGCGCGTACTTCGCCATCCTCACCCAGGCGCTCGCCGCGGCGTTCGTCATCCTGCTCGTCGGGCAGCAGGGCCTGACCGGCGGCACCAACGGCCTGACCAACTTCTTCGAGCTGTTCGGCCGGGACCTGGCGGCCGACTCCACCCAGCGCGGCCTCTACTTCGTGGTCGCGATCGTGACCGGGCTGCTCTACCTCGGCGCCCGGCAGCTGGTGAACAGCCGGTTCGGCCGCCTGCTCGTCGCGGTCAGGGACGGCGAGGACCGCGTCAGGTTCCTCGGCTACGACCCGGCCCGCGTCAAGACCGTCACCTTCGTGATCTCCGCGGGCATGGCCGGGCTCGCCGGCGCGCTGTTCGTCCCCGTCGTCGGGATCATCTCGCCCGCGCTGCTGGGCGTGGTCCCCTCCCTCGAACTCGTCGTCGCGGTCGCGGTGGGCGGCAGGTTCGCCCTCGCCGGGGCGATCCTCGGCGCGGTGGTCATGGGGTACGCCAAGACGTCGTTCAGCGAGCAGTTCGCCGACGGCTGGCTCTACCTGCAGGGCGCGCTGTTCATCCTCGTCATGACGCTGGCGCCCAGGGGGATCCTCGGTCTGGTCTCCGCGGCCCGCGACGCGCCGGCCCGGCGGGCCGCACGCCGCGCCGGCCCCCCCGAGCCCGGCCCCGCGGGGCCCGGCACCATCCGTGCCATGGAGGAGGTCACGTGAGCGAGCGAGCCGGTGAGCACAGCCGGGCCGGTGAGCACAGCCCGACCGCGACCGCGACCGCGACCGCGACCGCGGCTGCGGCTGCGGCTGCGGTCGGCGGCGGCGGAGGAGACGGCCGCCCGATGCTCCAGGTGCGCGGGCTGTCGGTCGTCTTCGACGGCTTCCGGGCCATCGACGGCATCGACCTGAGCGTCGAACAGGGAGAGCTGCGTTTCCTGATCGGTCCCAACGGCGCCGGCAAGACGACGCTCGTCGACGTCATCACCGGCCTGACGCGTCCCACCACCGGCGAGGTCCTCTTCGACGGCCGCGACCTGGTCGGGCTGCGCGAGCACCGGATCGTCCGTCTCGGCGTGGGCCGGACCTTCCAGACCTCGGTGGTCTTCGAGGAACTCACCGTCCTGGAGAACCTCGACCTGGCGGCGTCCTTCCGCAGCCCGCTCCGGTCGCTCGTCCGGCGCAGGCGCGGGATCTCCGCGGCGGTCGCGGAGGCGCTGGAGACCACCGGGCTCCAGTCCCTGGCCGACCGGCCCGCCGGGGTGCTCTCCCACGGGCAGCGCCAGTGGCTGGAGATCGGCATGCTGATCACCCAGAACCCCAGGCTGCTCCTGCTCGACGAGCCCGTGGCCGGGATGTCGAAGGACGAGCGGGAGCGCACCGGTGAGCTGCTGACGTCCGTCGCGCGGGACCACACGGTGATCGTGATCGAGCATGACATGGAGTTCCTGCGCAGGTACGCCTCGCAGGTCACGGTCCTGCACGAGGGCAAGGTACTGATCGAGGGCTCGGTCGACCAGGTCCGTGCGGACCCGCGCGTGCAGGAGGTCTACCTCGGGAGGAAACGCAGCGATGCTGTCGGTACGGGATCTTGACGCGGGCTACGGCCGGGCCCGGGTGCTGTTCGGGGTCTCCCTGGAGGTGGAGCCCGGCCGGCTGGTCTGCGTGATGGGCCGCAACGGGGTGGGCAAGACCACCCTGCTCAACACCGTGATGGGAGTTCTCCCCGCCACCGCGGGGTCGGTCGTCTTCGACGGGCGCGACGTGACGCGCCTGGCCCCACACGAGCGGGTCCGGCTCGGCATGGCCTACGTCCCGCAGGGCCACGAGACCTTCCCCCAGCTGAGCGTGCTGGGCAACCTCCAGGTCACCCTGGAGGCCGCCGGCGGCCCGCCGGAGGTGCTGGAGGAGGCGCTGGAGACCTTCCCCCGCCTCAAGCCGCTGCTGAAGCGGCCCGCCGGATTCCTGTCCGGCGGGCAGCAACAGCAGCTCGCCATCGCCCGCGCCCTGGTCACCCGGCCCAGGCTGCTCATCCTGGACGAGCCCACCGAGGGCATCCAGCCCTCGATCATCATCGAGATAGAGGAGGCGATCGAGCGGCTGCACGCCTCGGGCCTGGCGATCCTGCTCGTCGAGCAGTACCTCGACCTGGCGCTGCGCCTGGCCGACCGGTTCCTGATCCTCGACGCCGGGCACGTCGTCCACTCGGGGGCCGCCGAGGAGCTCCGGGGAGAGGAGATCCACCGCCTCCTCGCCGTCTGATCCGGACGTCGCGGGCCAGGGGAGGCGTTTGATCACTTCTTGGTGAAGGGCCTCCCATCGCCGCACAGGACGGCATAGCCTGCCTGACAAACAGAGTCCGGGGGTGTCATGACGGAGGAACCTGCGGACGGGGGAGCGCGGACGGAGAGGGCCTCGCCCTTCAGGTGGCGGGCCAGGCGGGAGCCCCGGTCCCTGCCCGGTGGCGACGGTGACCGGCGTGACCGGCGGCGGGGC
>NZ_BAAAVI010000006.1:141742-198080 GCF_039534445.1 Streptosporangium fragile
GCGAGGACGACGGCGACCGGCGCGACCGGTGGCAGGGCGAGGACGACGGCGACCGGCGCGACCGGTGGCAGGGCGAGGACGACGGCGACCGTGGCTCAGAGGCCGCGGAGTTTCCGCGTTCCGGACCGCCGCCGCGGCGGCGCGCCCGCCGTTTCCGGCTGGCCGCGTGGGTCGCGCTGATCATCGCCGCGGCTGTCGTCGGCGCGTCCGTGGTGTGGGTGAACGGCCCGCCCACCGAGGCCGAGCTGCGGGAGAAAGCCGGGCTGTTCGACAAGGACAGGCTCCGCATCGGCGTGAAATCCGACACCCCGGGCATCGCCCTGCAGGAGGAGGGCGGCAGGCGGGTCTACAAGGGCTTCGACATCCAGATCGCCTACATGATCGCGGCGGACCTGGGCTACCCGCCGGACAAGGTCGACTTCCTGGCCATCGAGACCGAGGACAGGGCGCGCATGCAGGCCCTGGACGACAACGGGCGCTTCATCAAGGTGGACCTCGTGGTCGCCACCTTCAGCGTGACGCCCGCCCGGAAGGCCGACCCGTCCGTCGGCTTCTCCACGCCCTACCTCTTCACCGAGCAGTCCGTGGTGACCAAGTCCGACTACCCCGGCACCATCACCTCGCTGGGACAGCTGGAGGGCAAGAAGGTCTGCACGCTCGGCACCTCCACCTCCGAGAGTGAGCTGTCCAGGGCGACCCGGGCCGTCGTCACCGGCAAGAACCTGCTCAGCGACTGCGTGCGCGGGCTCCACGACGGCGAGTTCGACGCGGTGACCACCGACGCGGCGCTCCTGGCCGGGTTCGTCGCGCAGTCGGACGGGAAGCTCCGCCACCACGACATCGCGCTGGAGAAAACCGAGATGTGGGCGGTCAACGTGGGCTCCAACCACGCGCTGCGCACCCTGGTCGACCTGGCGCTCTACCGCTCCTACGCCGACCCCCGGGACCAGCGTTGGGAGCAGGCCTACCAGACCCACATCGACCCGCTGCTCTCGGCCAGCCCCCGGGTGAACGTGGCGCAGTCGGAGCAGCCGTGCGCGCTTCCCCCGGAGGTGCGCCGGTGGCCCTGGGAGCGGACCCTCCCCGTCCAGGAGTGCCCGTCCCGGTGAAAACCGACCGGGGGCGGATCGACGCGCCAGGGGACGACGAGCGGGGCGGGGAGCCCGTCAGGGGTGACAGACGGGTCAAGGACGCGCCGAGGAACCAGGAGTGGCTGCTCGCGCTGCTGCCCGCCTTCCCCCTCGTGCTGCTGGTGATGCGGCTGTGGTACGCCAGCAGGCAGGACACCCAGACGCTGCTCCTGCTCGTGCAGACCATCAGCCCGTTGGGCATGCTGAGCGCGGTCCTGCTGACGACCGTGTGGGTCCTGCCCGCCCTCGTCCTCGGCGGGCGCCTGCTCGGCACCCTGTACTGGGTCAGCACCGGCCGCTCCTCATGGCTGGTGCGCGCCGCCGAGCGGCTGCCCGGCTGGGTCGTGCTGCTGGCCCTCGTCGTCGGGCTGTGCGCCTGGCAGCTGCGCTTCCTGCCGACGCTGGCGATGATGGCGCTGGCCGTGGCGGGCCTGACGGTGCGCGACCGGTTCCCCGGCCACGAGGAACTGCGGGCGACCGTCTGCTACGCGCTGCCGGTGATCGTGGCGGTGCTCTCCTACGCGCTGCTCTGGCCGGCCATCACCGCCGCCTTCGCCGCGCGGGACGTGGCCACCGCGATCCTGCTGACGCTCCCGCCCGGGCTCACGGTGCTGCTGACCGGCCCGGTGCCCGAGGCGCCCGCCAGAGTGCTGACCCACGGCATCGCGATCGCGATGTCGGTGCTCACGCCCTTCCTGGTCGGCGTGGTCGTCATGAAGGCGCCGATCCTCCCGATGATCGCCCTGCAGTTCGGTGACGGCGGGTCCAGGGAGGTGATCGTGGGCTACCTGGTCGCCAGCGACGACCAGATGTCCACCGTCCTCGGCCGGGAGGGCACCGTGCGCTTCATCCCGAACGACCGGCTCCAGTCCAAGGTGCTCTGCCCCGACCCGGGGGACGTGCCCAGGACCTGGGTGAACCTGCACGGCTGGTACGTCGAGCAGAGCGTGCTCTCCTGGCTCGTCCCGGCCGGGCAGCCGGGACCGGCCGACCCGCGCTGCCAGGGCCGCGTCGTCGACGACCCCACGCTCGGCTGACCGGCAACCCCGCCGGCCCGTCCGCCGCCACGTCGGCGCCGTGCCGCTCGCCCCACCGCCGCCGGGCGCAGGCCGGCCCGGTGGGGCGGCGAAGGTGGTACGGGGGTCAGGTGGAAGAACCGCGACCCCGAGGAATGCGTCACCGGCGCCCGCACGGCACGGCACCGAACGGCGGCCACGCCCCGGGGTGCCGGTCGGCCGTGTCGCCCGTGTCGTCGGCAAGCCCCAGGACACGGCAGGCCGACCGGACCAGCCGCAGAACCGCGGCCCGCTCATCACCCGTCAGTTCCGCCCCGTCCCTCCGGGACACGAACAGCGCCGGACCGTACTCGGACACGGAACCTCCAAACGCCGATGAATTCGGACGATCCCCGGATGGCGCAGGTCCGCGGGGACGGGACGCGACCGGGGGAAGCCGCGGAGACCGGTCCGGGGCGCGTGACCGGGGACCACGGAGACCATCCAGAGTACGTGGCCAGGGGGAGTCGCGAAGTCCGGCGGAAGAGGATGAACGACGAGAACGCACCCGAGCCGGGCGGGCCCCGTAGGCCCTGTCCGGGGGATCGCCGAGCGGACTACTGACGGTAGTCCTCGACCTCTTCGATCGGGCGGGGGGCCGCCGCGTCGGGGTCGTCGCCGAACTCGCGGCGCGCCCGGCGCTGCCTGAGCAGGTCCCACGCCTGGTCGAGGGCCTCCTCGAGGTTCTTGATCCGGTTGTTCTCCTCGTGGGAGGAGATCGAGTGCGCGGCGAGCCGCCGCCGGAGGTCGCGCTCCTCGGCGATGAGCTCGTTGATGTGCGTGAGGATGTCGCGGTCCTTCATGGTCCCTCCCACTGTCGGGGTCCTTTTGGACTGTATCGAATCGGCGACTGACCGCTCCGACGCGGACCGGGTCCGCCGCGGCCCACCGTGCCCGGCCCATCCGTTTCCCGCCCGGAAGTCGTGTCTGACCTGCGTGGACACCCTTCGTGGCCGGGTGCGCGGAGACCCCATGTCCCGCGATGTGAGACCGAGGTCCGAGCATCCGGACACGTCTGCTAACGTGCTATGCATGCTGCGCGGGCTGCTTCTTAGCTGCCGCGACGAGGGCCTGTAGAGGCCGGCTCCCTCGTCGCGGAGCGAGCCATGCGCGTCGGCCACGATTGTTTTTCCCCAGTCGAGGAGCCTTTGCATGTATCCGCAGCAGCAGCCCAGCCCCATGCCGTTCCACCGCTACCGGCCGTTCACCCCGGTCAGGCTGACCGACCGCACCTGGCCCGACAAGGTCATCGAGAAGGCCCCCCGGTGGTGCGCGGTCGACCTGCGTGACGGCAACCAGGCGCTGATCGACCCGATGGACTCCCACCGCAAGCTCAAGATGTTCGAGCTGCTGGTGAAGATGGGCTACAAGGAGATCGAGGTCGGCTTCCCGGCCGCCTCCCAGACCGACTTCGACTTCGTACGGCAGATCATCGAAGAGGGCCTGATCCCCGACGACGTCGTCATCCAGGTCCTGACCCAGGCCAGGGCCGAGCTGATCGAGCGGACCTTCGAGTCGCTGCGCGGGGCCAAGCAGGCCATCGTGCACCTGTACAACTCCACCTCCACCCTCCAGCGCCGGGTCGTCTTCGGCCAGGACCGCGAGGGCATCACCGCGATCGCGGTCGAGGGCGCCCGGCTCTGCAAGAAGCTGGCCGCCGAGATGGACGACACGGAGATCTACTTCCAGTACTCCCCGGAGTCCTTCACCGGCACCGAGCTGGAGTACGCCGTCGAGGTCTGCAACGCCGTCAACGACGTCTGGCAGCCCACCCCCGAGCGCAAGGTGATCGTCAACCTGCCCGCCACCGTCGAGATGGCCACGCCCAACGTCTACGCCGACCAGATCGAGTGGATGAACCGGCACCTGGCCTACCGCGACTCGATCGTGCTGTCCCTGCACCCGCACAACGACCGGGGCACCGCCGTGGCCGCCGCCGAGCTGGGCTACATGGCCGGGGCCGACCGGATCGAGGGCTGCCTGTTCGGCAACGGCGAGCGCACCGGCAACGTATGCCTGGTCACGCTGGGCATGAACCTCTTCTCCCAGGGCATCGACCCCGAGGTCGACATCTCCGACATCGATGAGATCCGCCGGGTCACCGAGTACTGCAACCAGCTGCCCGTCCACCCGCGCCACCCGTGGGGCGGCGAGCTGGTGTACACCGCCTTCTCCGGTTCCCACCAGGACGCCATCAAGAAGGGCTTCGAGCACCTGGAGCGCGACGCGGCCGCCGCGGGCGTCCCGGTCGACGACTTCACCTGGGAGGTGCCGTACCTGCCGATCGACCCCAAGGACATCGGCCGCACCTACGAGGCGGTCATCCGGGTCAACAGCCAGTCCGGCAAGGGCGGGGTCGCCTACATCATGAAGGCCGACCACCACCTGGACCTGCCGCGCCGCCTGCAGATCGAGTTCTCCCGCACCGTCCAGGCCCGCACCGACGCCTCCGGTGGCGAGGTCACGCCGGAGCACATGTGGGAGATCTTCACCGACGAGTACCTGCCCAACCCGGCCAGCCCGTGGGGCCGCCTGGGCCTGCTCGCCCACCGCACCACCTCCCGGGGCGACGGCAAGGACGCCATCGGCGCCGACCTGCGCGTCGAGGGTGAGATCCGTGAGGTCGAGGGCGTCGGCAACGGTCCCATCTCCGCCTTCTGCCACGCCCTGACCAAGGTCGGCGTCGAGGTACGCGTGCTCGACTACGCCGAGCACGCCATGAGCGCCGGCACCGACGCCAAGGCCGCCTCCTACGTCGAGTGCGAGATCGGCGGTCAGAGCCTCTGGGGCGTCGGCATCGACGCCAACACCACCACCGCCGCGCTCAAGGCCGTCATCTCCGCCGTCAACCGCGCCGGCCGCTAGCGGCCGGTCGACCGCACCGGCGGCCGTCAACCGTACCGGCCGCCGGGGCCGTCGACCACGCCGACCACCGGCCGCCGACGGGCCGCCAGCCGCACCGGCCGCCGGTGGAACCACGACCTGCCGGACCTGCCCCGCTCACCGGGCACGACCTGCCCATCGAGCATGGCCCGCGCCACCTCGGCACAACCTGCCGTCCCGGCGCCCGGCGATCGCCCACCGGGCACCCGCGCCGCCCACGAGGCACCCGCGCCGCCCACGAGGCACCCGCGTCGCCCATCCGACCGCGCCCGTGCGAACCCGCACGGGCGCGGTCGCGTCATGTCCGGGGAACCGCCCTATTTCTGGCCGGGCAGGCGGGCCGAGGCCTTGCGTGCGCTCACCGACCGCGAACGCACCGTGCTGGCCATGATGGCCGAAGGCCGCTCCAACGCCGCGATCGCCGGCGCCCTGTTCCTGTCGTACGGGTCGGTGGAGAAACACGTCACGCAGATCTTCGCCAGACTCGGCCTGTCTGCCTCGCAGAGCGACCACCGCCGGGTGCTCGCCGTCCTGCGCTACCTGGAGTCGTGACTGCCGCTGTTGATCCTGTCCGTAGGGCTTGTGATCGCTTGAGGGATCTTGTGCCGACCTGTCGGGACATTGGGATTCTCTGGACCGCTTCATCTTGCTGTCTCCTCGCCGCCGCCCGCCTTCAGGCACGTCCCGGACGGGTTCCCCGGTCGTAAACTGGGGGAAGTCCCAGGCCGGCGCGCCTGTACGGGGTGTCTGAGCCGTCTTCGGCGGCGAAGCGCGCGCCCGGGGCAGGACGGGGGTGAGACGCTGATGAGCGAGCAGCTTTCGGACGAGGTCCTCTCCGTTGCGGAGCGGGCGACCATGCGCGACCTTCTGATGGCCGATCGCGAGAGCACAGTGATCGAGATCGCGGCGCTGACGCGCGACTGGGACGACATCGTGGAGTCGTCGGTGCTGATGGCGGCCGACGACGAGCAGGACCCGGAGGTGGCGGCGATCGCCTTCGAGCGGGCCCATATCCAGGCCCTCCTCGGCCAGATCCGCAACCATCTCGACGACCTCGACGAGATGATCGAGCGGCTGGACAAGGGCACCTACGGTGTGTGCGAGCGCTGTGGGCGGCCCATCGCGTTCGAGCGCCTGCAGGCGCGCCCGGTCGCGCGGACCTGTATCGGGTGCGCGGCCCGCAGGAGGTGAGGCGGGCCTCCCGGACCGCTTCCGGAGGCGAGTCTCCCGAACCGCTTCCTTCCCCGCGCGGGGGTTGCGCCCACGGGCGTGACCGGCGCGGGGCAGGCCCGGGGACGTGACCGGCGCAGCATCGCCAATCGCCCACAACCGGGCGAAAAGCGGAGGGGCGCAGACTACCGCCTCATGCGGGTTCCAGTCATACTCCAGCACAGCCTCGTCGAATGCGGGGCCGCCTGTCTTGCGATGATCCTCGGCGCGCACGGGCACCATACCTCCGTGCGCGTCCTGGCCGAGGAGATGGGCATCGGCCGGGACGGCGTCAGCGCGCTCACCCTGGTGCGCGTCGCGCGGGCGCGTGGGCTGATCACCCGCGCGCTCTCCCTGCCGGCGGCGCACGTGCCCGAGATCGCCCTGCCGGCTGTCGCCTACTGGCAGGCCAGGCACTTCGTGGTGGTGGAGCGGGCGGTCAGGGGACAGATCACGATCGTCGACCCGGGCGCCGGGCGGCTCAGGCTCACCCAGGAGGAGTTCGCGCGGGACTACAGCGGCGTGATCCTCACGTTCGCCCCCGGCCCGGACCTTCGGCGGGGCCGCTTCGGTGAACGGCGATCCTGGTGGTCGCGCTACGTCCGCTCCAGCGTGCTGAACCACCGGGGCGTCCTGGCCGTCCTGGTGCTGCTCAGTCTCATCCTGCAGGGGCTCGGTCTCGTCCTGCCCGCCGCCACCGAGAGCATCGTGGACCAGGTGCTGGGGCGCGGGGAGATCGACCTGTTGCCCCTGCTGGGACTGGCCGCGATCACGGCGGTGCTCGCCCATCTCGCGGCAGGAGGGCTGCGGGCCTGGGCGCTGGTGGTGCTGCGGGCCCGGGCCGATACCGCCCTGCTCGACGATCTGGCCAGGCGGCTGCTCGCCCTGCCGTTCCGCTTCTTCGCCCACCGGGGCTCGGCCGACCTGGTCGCGCGGATCGCCGGAGCCGGCCTGCTGCGTGACATCCTCACCGGCCAGGTGTTGTCGGCCCTGCTCGACGCCCCCCTCGCCATCGGTTATCTGGTCGCGATCACCGTACGGTCGCCGCTGCTCGGCGGGGTGCTCGTCGTCCTGGCGGGGGCCCAGCTCCTCGTGCTCCTCCTCTCCCGGCAGCGGATCCGCGACCTGGTCCACCGCGAGCACGAGGCGCGCAACGACGCGCAGGGACAGCTCATCGAGTCCGTCAAGGGGATCGAGACGATCAAGTCGTCCGGAGCGGAGTCCCAGGTTCTGGAACGGTGGACGCGTCTGCTGGGCGTCCAGATGCAGTGGGTGCGGCGGAGCACGTTCGCCCAGGGCATGCAGGACACCGCGCTGGCGGCGCTGAGGTTCGCCACCCCGCTGACGCTGCTGTGGGCCGGCGCGTGGCAGGTGGTGGAGCACCGGCTCACCGCGGGCGCCATGCTCGGCGTGCTGGCCCTGGCCGCCGCGGCCCTGGCGCCGCTGACCTCGCTGGCCGGCAGCCTGCGGAGTCTTCAGACCGCCCGCGCCCAGGCCGAGCGGCTCGCCGACATCTGGGAGACCGCCCCTGAGACCGGTCCCGACGACGCGGCGGGTGACGAGGGCAAGGCCCCGCGCTCCTCCGCCACGACCGCGGTCGCCGGCCGTCGCGGTGCCGGAGCGCGGTGGAGCGGGATAGAGCTGAGGGGCGTCGGCTTCCGGTACGCGCCCGAAAGCCCGTGGATCGTCCGCGGCATCGAGCTGCGCATCACCCCCGGTCAGAAGGTCGCGCTGGTCGGCAGGTCCGGGTCCGGCAAGACCACCCTCGCGCGGCTGCTGCTGGGGCTGTTTCCGCCGGTCGAGGGAGAGATCCTCTACGACGGGGTGCCGGTGTCCCGCCTGGATCCGGGGTGGCTGCGCCGCCGCTTCGGGGTGGTCACCCAGGAGCCCGCCCTGTTCACCGGCTCGATCGCGGACAACATCGCGCTGGGGAGCCCCACCGCCTCCCCGGAGCAGGTGGAGGAGGCCGCCCGGCTGGCCTGCGTCCACGACGACATCGCCGCCATGCCGCTGGGGTATCACACCCTGCTCACCGAGGGCGCGGGCCTGTCCGGCGGTCAGCGCCAGCGCATCGCCCTGGCCAGGGCGATCCTGGCCCGGCCGGAGATCCTGCTGCTGGACGAGGCCACCAGCCACCTCGACACCGATACCGAGGCGGCGCTGAGCGCGAACCTCGGCACCCTCCCCCAGACGCGGATCGTGATCGCCCACCGGCTGAGCACGATCAGAGACGCCGACCTGATCCTGGTGCTGGACGGCGGCCGGATCGTCGAGAGCGGCGCGCACGACACGCTGGTCGGCTCGGACGGCCTGTACGCGAGCCTCACCCGGGCGCAACTCCCGGCAAGTCCCTGACAGGTCTCACATGCAAAGCACAAGCGAAGATCCGCAACATTGGTCAAGAGATCGCTTTCTCACAAGGAAAGGAGGAACGTTCCATGAACGCGAAGCCGCGTACTGAGATCGGGGACATCGCCCCGGTCGGCATGGAGCTGGACGAGAGCGCGCTGAGCAGCATCAGCGGCGGCCAGGAGCCCGTGATGGTGACGGCCGAGTACTTCGACCCGCCCGGCGTCTGCTACGGCGACTGACGAGCGTCCGCTCGCGTAACCGGTCGTGCCCACCGCCTCGTCCGAGGGACGGCGGGCACGACCGGTGTTCACCGGGCGCGGGCACGCGCCGTCCCCGCGCCCGGTGACCCCGCCGCCTCGAGTCCGGAGCGGTCCGCCGCCCGCGGTGACCCAACCGCGCGCAGGCCCGCTCCGCAAGGAGATCCGTGTCACCCCCGCATGTTCTCGTCCTCACCCGTGACAACGACCCGCACGCCGACCGCGTCCGGCACCTGCTGGCCGGACGCGGCGCCCGCACCACCGTCTTCGACAACCGGGACTACCTCACCCGGGCCCACGTCGAGCTGGCGTACACCGCTCGCGGGCTCGCCCGGCGGCTGCTGCACACCGAGTCCGGCACGCTCGACCTGGACTCGCTGACCGCGCTGTGGTGGCGGCGTCCGATGCCGCCGGAGGCCCACCCGGCGATCACCGACCCGTCGGTGGCCGCCTACACCGCCCAGGAGAGCGTGAACCTGATCACCGACCTCTGGGAGCATCTGCCGTGCCGTGCGCTGCCCGCACGGGAGTCGGTGGTCCGGCGGGCCGCGCACAAACCGTCCCAGCTCATGCTGGCCGCCGAGCTGGGGTTCGAGATCCCGGAGACGCTGATCGCGACCCAGGCGGACGCCCTGTGGGACTTTCACAACCGCCATGACGGGCACATCATCGCCAAGCCCATGGGCACACCCTGGGTGGAGAGCCTCGCGGGGGGCCACACGGTCATCCGCAAGTGCGATTTCGTCTCGGCCCGCGATCTGGCGTACGCGGAGGCGCTGCGGTTCTGCCCGGTCATCGTGCAGCAGTATGTGCCCAAACGGCTGGAACTCCGGGTCACCGTCGTCGGCCGGCGGGTGTTCGCGGCGGAGATCCACTCTCAGAGCAGCAACCGGTCGCAGGTGGACTGGCGCCGGTACGACTTCGGGGTGACACCGTACGGCGTGCACCGGCTTCCGGATGAGGTGGCCCGCCGGTGCCTGGCGATGACGGACCGTCTCGGCCTCGCTTTCGGAGCCTTCGACCTGGTCCTGACCCCGGACGGCCGGTACGTGTTCTTGGAGATCAACCCCAACGGGCAGTGGTTGTGGATCGAGGAGCTGACCGGTCTGCCGATCAGCGAGGCGGTCTGCGACCTGCTGCTGGAAGGAGCCTGACATGTCGCCGACGGTGCCCCCCGATCTCCTCGACGACGCCTTGGCGTGGCTGCGCGGGCTGGAGGGCGTGTCGCCGGAGCACGCGAAGGAGCGGCTGGCGGACCTGCGCGCCCGGTCCCCGGAGACGAGGATGCGGCTGCTGTGGCAGCGTGAGGCCGCCACCGGCGAGTACCACTACGACCTGCTGTTCCTCTCGCCCGAGGGGAGCGTCTCACTGGCCTTCGCGCCGGACCGGGTGATCCCGTGGCCGCTGCGGGGAAGCCAGCGCTCCGGCGAGCAGCTCGTCCTGCGCGTCAACGGCGTCGACATGACGATGGAGCGGGCCGTCTCGGTCCTCGACGTGCTGTGGGAGGACACCGGCCTCGCCAGGCGGTTGGTGAACGCCGCCCTGGTCGAACAGGCCCTGGCCACCCGGCAGACGAACCTGTCCGCCGACCGGCTCCAGCAGGCCATGGACGCCTTCCGCCGGGCACGGGGACTGCTGACCGCCGAGGCGACGCGGCGGTGGATGACCGAGCGTGGTGTGAGCCATGCCCGCCTGGAGGAGATCGTGGCGAGCGAGGCCGCCGTGGCCGACCTGCGCCGCGAGGTGGTCGAAGGGCGGGTGGAGGACTTCTTCGCCGCCCACCGGGAGGAGTTCGACCGGCTGCGCGTGGTCAGGCTGCGATACGCGGACCGTGATCGCGCCGACGCCGCAGCCGGGACCCTGCGGAACGGGGTGACGGAGAAGGACCCCGTCGCGCTGGCAGTGGGGGAGGTGCTGGCGGGCGTGGCCACCTGCCGGATGGAGGCGAACGGCAGGGACGAACTGGTCGCGCTCTTCGGCGCCCGGGCGGCGGAGGCGCGGACCGGTCAGGTGCTCGGACCCGCGGGGCTCCCGGACGGCGGCTTCTGCGTCGCGCATGTGCTGGCCGTGGAACCGGCCGTGCTCGACGAGGTGACCCGCGGGCTCGTCGAGCGGCGGATCTTCGAGGGCTGGCTGGCGGAGCAACGACGACACGCCCACATGGAGTGGTTCTGGGGCAGCCGGGTCCGCACCGACGAGATCACCGCTGACCTGCGTACCTGACACGGAACCCGCCGGGAACGTCCTCCGCGTCCGTGCCCCGCGCCCCGGTGAGCCGTACGTCTCCGGCGGCCGGGACGGGGCCGCCCGTCGCGGGGGAACGCGGTGCGTGGTTGCCGCGTCCTATGTGAGCGCGGTGCGGTGGGCGGCGCCCGGCACACCGCGTCTGGCGCGGCGGCGGGCATGGAGAGGGCACAGCGTGACCGGACAGCGGGGCAACTGGGCGGGCAACATCACCTACGGGGCCGCGCGGTTCCACCGCCCCGGCAGTGTCGGCGAGCTGCAGGAGCTGGTCGCGGGGAGCCGGGCCGTACGGGCGCTCGGCACGCGGCACTCCTTCAACGAGATCGCCGACTGCCCCGGCGGCGACGCCGTCTCGCTGGACGGCCTGCCCGGGGCGCCGGAGCTCGACCCCGCGCACGGCACGGTCACGGTCGGCGCCGGAACGCGCTACGGCGAGCTGAGCCGGTGGCTGCACGGTGAGGGATACGCCCTGCGCAACCTCGGCTCGCTGCCGCACATCTCGGTCGCCGGTGCCTGCGCCACGGCCACCCACGGTTCCGGCGACGCCAACGGCAACCTGGCGACCGCGGTGTCCGCCGTCGAACTGGTCACCGCGGACGGCGAACTCGCCGTTCTCAGCCGGGAGAAGGACGGCGACCGCTTCGCCGGGGCGGTGGTCGCCCTCGGCGCGCTGGGCGTCGTCACCCGGCTCACCCTGGACGTGGTCCCGGCCTTCGACGTGCGGCAGTACGTCTACGAGAACCTGCCGTGGGAGCGCCTGGAGGAGCACTTCGAGGAGATCATGTCCGCCGCGTACAGCGTGAGCCTGTTCACCGGCTGGCGCGACCGGGTGATCGACCAGGTGTGGGTGAAACGGCGCGAGGGCGACCCCGGGGCGTGGGAGCCCGCGCCCCGCTGGCTGGACGCCACCGCGGCCACGGCCGACCTGCACCCGCTGCCGGGCATGCCCGCCGTCAACTGCACCGCCCAGCTCGGCGTGCCCGGCCCGTGGTACGACCGGCTGCCGCACTTCCGCCTGGACTTCACCCCCAGCAGCGGGGAGGAGCTGCAGTCGGAGTACCTGCTGCCGCGCCGTCACGCGGTCGCCGCGCTCCACGCGCTGGACGGGGTCAGGGACGTCATGGCCCCGGTCCTGCAGGTCTCGGAGATCCGTACCGTCGCGGCGGACGACCTGTGGCTGAGCCCCGCCTACCGGGAGGACGTCGTGGGCGTCCACTTCACCTGGAAGAAGGACTGGCCGGCGGTGCGCCGGGTGCTCGGCGCGGTCGAGGAGGCCCTGGAGCCCTTCGAGGCGCGTCCCCACTGGGGCAAGCTCTTCACGATGAGCCCCGAGCGAGTGCGCTCCCTGTACGGGCGGCTGCCCGACTTCCGGGAGCTGACCGGCGAGTACGACCCCGCCGGGAAGTTCCGCAACCCGTTCGTCGACGAGGTCTTCTTCGCCGGAGAGCGTCCCGCCTGAGGGCCGCTCGTGCTCGGGTCACGTCGCTCCCGATATCCGGCGTGACCTGCTGAGCGGCGTCCGGCGGCCTGCCGGAGGGGCCGACGGATTCCGGGACGGGCCAGCGGATTCCGGGACGGGGCGGCGCCGGACGGGGTGGTCCCGGTGGGACAGCGCCGGGACGCGGCGGTGCCGGGAGACCCGGGGGACAGTGCGGGATGCGGCGGCGTCGGGGCGGAGTGACGCCGATCTCACCATGGGTGTTGGCCAGGTCCCGGCGCCGTCGCATAAAGTGTTTTACGGATAAAACACTTCTTAAACTTTCCCGTACGGAGATCATGAACGAGCGATCAGGCACTCGTGTGCATCCGCTGCCGCTGAAGGGGGTGTTCCGGCTCGGCCGGTGGGGCGACATCTGGCACAAACACGCGCTCAGCGCGGTCGTCGCCCTGGCCGTCCCCGACCTGATCCTGCTCGCCATGGGCCGTCTGGACCTGGCGGTCTACACCTCCGCCGGGGCGATGTGCGCCCTGTACGCACACGGCCTGCCGTACCGGGCCCGGGCCCGCGCGCTGCTCGGGGTGATACTGGGCATGATCGCGAGCGTGGGCGTGGCGCTCACCGCGGCCGCCCTCACCCGGTTCGCCGTCGTCCTGGTCGTCGTGTCCGCGGTGCTGGCCGCCCTGCACAAGGTGGCGTGCGACGCCACCCGGATCGGCCCGCCCGGGAACCTGATCTTCACCTTCATGGCGGCGGCGTGCGCCTTCGTGCCCCAGCGGCTCGCCGAGGTGCCCTTCCACCTGGCGCTCGCGGCGGTGGGCGCGGTCATCGCGTGGCTGGTCTGCATGGCCCCCGCGATCGTCCGGCCCGACGGTCCCCAGCGCATCGCCGTCGCCCGCGCCCTGGAGGCGGTCGTGCGGCTCCCGCGCGCCGGTGCCGACACCGCCGTCGCCACCGCCGTCGACGCCGATGGTGACGTCGGCGCCAACACCGGCGCCAACACCGGCACCGATTCCGGCACCGATTCCGGTGCTGTGCTCCGCGCCCGCCACGCCGCCGCCGCGGCGGTGAACGCCGCCTGGCACACCATCCTCCTCGTGCCCCCGAGCCCGGACCGCGGCGCACTGGAACGCCTTCTGGTGCACGCCGAGGAGTTCCTCGCGACCGGGGCCGTCGCGGACGCCGACCGGTTCGCCGGCTGGGCCGCGGACCTGCGCCGGAACCGGCCACTGCCCGAGACGGACCTCACCGAGGCCGAGGCCGCCGAGCTGGCGGGCGTGGCGGTGGAACGGGCCGCGTGGGGCGGCCGGCCGGGCCTCCTGAGCGCCTTCCACCCGTCCTCCCCGCTGTTCCCGATCGGGGTCCGCGTCGCCGCCGGGTCCGCTCTCGCGGGGCTGGTCTCGATGGCGGCCGGGGTCGGTCACCCCTACTGGGCGATCGTGACCGCGGCCGCCGTCTTCCAGGCCAACGCCACGCTGTCCTGGCAGCGAGCGCTGCAGCGCGTGCTCGGCAACCTCGCGGGACTTCTCCTGTTCGTGGTCCTGCTGCCGATCAGCCGCATCGGGCAACTCGCGCTGGTGCTGCTCGTGCTGCTCCTCCAGTTCGCCACCGAGGCGTTGATCACCCGCAACTACTGGCTCGGCACCGTGTGCGTGACGCCGATGGCCCTCCTGCTGACCGAGTTCCCCGGCTACCAGCCCGCCGGGCAGATGATCACCGATCGCTGGCTGGACACCTGCGTGGGCGTCGCGGCGGGACTGCTCGGCTGCCTGCTGGTGACCAACCGCCGCACCGCCGACCGGATCGACGCCGCGCTCGGGCGGGTGGCCGCCGCGCAGGATCGGGCGGAGCGCCTGCCGGAGGCCGGTCCCGCCGGTCCGGGTGAGGCGTTCCAGGCCCGCAGCCTGCTCGTCGCCGCCCTGGTGGAGCTCCGGGAGGCCACCGAGATCGCCGCAGGGGAGTGGTGGCGGGACACGCCGCCCGAGGAACGGATCGCCCGCGCCGAGCGGCGGGGCCATCGGACGCTCGCACGACTGGCCGAGCCCGTGCGCGATAGAGTCGGCTCCCGGCCGGTGGGCGGGTGAGGGGGCCGGTGGGCATGACGCCGGTTCGCGATGCCGGTCCCGACCGATGGGCGGGTGAGGGGGCCGGTGGGTATGGCGCCGGTTCCGGCCGGCGGACAGGTGAGGGAAGCAGGGGCGCGGAAGACGTGGAGGACGTGGAGGACATCGTCGCGCGGGTGATGCGCCAGTGGCAGCGCATCCACCCGGAGCTGGACACCGCGCCGATGGCCGTGATCGGCCGCCTCAACCGCTGTTTCCTGCTGATCCAGCAGGCCACCGACGCGCCGCTGCGCAGGCACGGCCTGACCCGGCCCGAGTTCGACGTCCTCGGTGCCCTGCGGCGGCTGGACCGGGAGCTCACCCCCGGCGAGATCGCCCGCGAGACCTTCGCCTCCGGGGCCGCCGTCACCAAGCGGCTACGGCTCCTGGAGGAGCGCGGGCTGGTGACGCGCCGCCCCGACGACCGCGACCGGCGGGTCAGCCACCTCTCGCTCACCGACGAGGGCCGCGCGCTCATGGACCGGATACTCCCCGAGCAGGTGAGCTACGACGGGTCGCTGCTGGCGGGCCTGGACGAGGAGCGGCGGCGCGAACTGGCGGACCTGCTCGGCGAACTGCTGCTCCGCCTGGAAGGGCAGCTGGGCGCCCACCGCTTCTGACCGTCCCGGGGCCGGGGCGGTCCGGCGGCCGGGCAGGCCAGGGCCGGGCAGGCCGAGGCCCGAGCAGCCGAGGTCGGGCAGGTCGAGGTCGGACGGATCTCGTCCGCCCCTTGCCTGCCTCTCGCCCGCTCCTCGTCCGCTTCGCGCTGCGACTGAACGCGCCTTGCGCCGACCCCGCAACTTACACACTCCATCGCAGCAAGAATCCATGTAAGAGTCGTACATATAAAGCAAGATTGCGAAACTGTTTCGCAGGAGCCTTGTGGAACGGGGTTCGGGGGTCCTACTGTCGCCTCACCCGCACGGCGTCCGCTCCGCCCGGGCGCCGTGCGGGTGTTCACCCCCCGAGAGAAACGAGCATCCGATGTCACGGAGCATCACGGGAGCCATGACGAGGTGGTCCGGCAGGCCACCGCGGGCGGCCGCAACGGTGATCGCGGTGGTGACCGCGGCCGCCGTCGGCCTCGGCGCCGTGCCCGGCGGTCCGGCCCTCGCCGACACGGGCGCGGCCGGCGCCCCGCCCCCCGTTGTGACGCGCGCCGCCCTCGACCCGTCGCTCGTCGCGGGACGGGGCGCCGCCGTCGCCTTCGCCGAGCAGGAGGCGGAGAACGCCGCGACGAACGGCACGATCATCGGCCCGGACCGCTCCGCGTACACGCTGCCGGCGGAGGCGTCCGGCCGTAAGGCGGTCAGGCTGACGCCGGGACAGCACGTGGAGTTCACGCTGCCGAGCAAGGCCAACGCGATCACCGTGCGTTACGGCATCCCGGACGCGCCCGGCGGGGGCGGCATCACCGCGCCGCTCGACGTCACGGTGAACGGCAGGGCCAAGAGGACCATGACCCTCACGTCGCAGTACGCGTGGCTGTACAACCAGTATCCGTTCTCGAACGACCCGAACGCCGACCTGCTCCACCCCGACTGGTGGATCACCGAGTGCGCCTGCGTACCCGCCACCACGACGCCGCCCCCGGTGATCGCGAAGCCGTTCCGCCCGAACCACTTCTACGACGAGCAGCGCCTCCTGCTCGGCCGGACGTACCGGGCGGGCGACAGGGTACGGCTCACGGTCCCCGCCGGGAGCAACGCCGCGTGGACGGTCATCGACCTGCTCGACTCGGAGCTCGTCGGCCCGCCGCGCGTCACCCTCGCCGCGGCCAACGTGCTGGCGTTCGGCGCCGACCCGTCCGGCAGGCGCGACTCCGCCGACGCGTTCGACAGGGCGATCGCCTTCGCGCAGCGCAAGCGCCTCAAGGTCTACATCCCGCCGGGCACGTACCAGGTGAACCGCCACATCATCGTCGACAACGTGACGATCGAGGGCGCCGGCAACTGGTACACGATCATCAAGGGGCGCGAGGTCGCCCTCGACACCCCGGCCCCCGACGGCTCGGTGCACACCGGTGTCGGCTTCTACGGCAAGGACGCGTCGGCCGGCGGCAGCAGGAACGTCCACCTGTCCGGCTTCGCGATCGAGGGCGACGTCCGCGAGCGCATCGACACCGACCAGGTGAACGGCATCGGTGGGGCGATGAGCGACTCGACCATCGACGGCCTCCACATCCGGCACACCAAGGTGGGCATGTGGTTCGACGGGCCGATGACGAACCTGCGGATCACGAACAACGTCATCGTCGACCAGATCGCCGACGCCATCAACTTCCACACCGGCGTCACGAACTCGGTCGTGTCCAACAACTTCGTCCGCAACACGGGCGACGACGGCCTCGCCATGTGGTCCGAGAAGACCGCGAACGCCGGCAACACGTTCGACCGCAACACCGTGCAGACGCCGGTGCTCGCGAACGGCATCGCCGTCTACGGCGGCAGGGACAACACGATCTCCAACAACCTCGTCGCCGACCCGATCCGTGAGGGCAGCGCCATCCAGGTCGGGTCCCGGTTCGGCGCCGAGCCGTTCGCCGGGCACCTGCGGATCGAGAACAACACCACGGTCCGGGCCGGCACGTACGAGCTGAACTGGAAGATCGGCCTGGGTGCCATCTGGTTCTACGCGCTGGAGAAGGACATCGACGCGGACATCCAGGTGGTCGGGGACCACTACCTCGACAACACCTACAACGCGATCATGCTGGTCAGCGAGTGGTCGGTGAAGGACCTGTACGCGATCGAGAACGTCCGGTTCAAGGACATCAGGGTCGACGGCACGGGCACCTCGGTGGTCAGCGCCCGGGTGAAGGGGACCGCGTCCTTCGAGAACGTGGACGCCCGCCACGTCGGCGCGGTCGGCGTCAACAACTGCGGCTCGTTCGGCTTCCCGCCCACCGGCTCGGAGTTCTCACTGACGGACCTGGGCGGCAACGACGGGGGCGGCACCACCGGGCCGTGGCTCGCCCCGTGGATGCTGCCGAACACCGTCACCTGCGACGACCGCCCGCCGGTCGTCGCACCACCGGCGCCGTCCCCGTGGTGACACCTCACCGGGACGCGTTCCGGGCGGTGTCGATCCGCCTGGTCGGCTGTCCGGGAAAACCCGGGCAGCCCGGCCGTGCGGTGGCCGGGGCCGGGACTACTTCACCAGGTACCCGCCGTGCGCGGCCGCGCGCTCGTTGAAGTCGGCGAACTCCTCCAGCCATTCGACCACGTCCTTGGTCGGGGGCGCGTCGTCGAGGAAGGACAGCGTGTCGCCGGGCACGTGATGCTCCACGGCCAGGCGCAGGCGCGACGCGATGAAGCGTGCCTCCTCGGCGGTGATGTGCCAGCCGTCGTTGGACTGGAACTTCGCCATGTCCACACTCTGCTCGTTCGGCTCCAGCCCTTCGACCTTCAGCGCTTGCTCCAGACCTGGCGCGGTGATCGCGCCGGCTTCCAGCATGATCAACCGGATGTACCCCATCATCCAGCCGTTGAAGTTGCACCAGTCGTGGGGCGCCTTCTTGAATTCGAACATATATCCCATTGCGGCACCTTAGCAGGTTCCGGGCGGGGAAGGATCTTGGCTGTTGCGCGGTGCCGGGGGCGTGCCGGAGGTGTGAAGGGCTTCCTCTCGCCGCCCCTCGACTGACCGCCCGGATCGGCGGTCAGTCGAAGGCGCCGCTCTTCACGGCGCCGAGGAAGGCGTTCCACTCGCCGGGGCCGAAGACCAGGACGGGGCCGTGGGGGTCCTTGCTGTCGCGGACACCCCTGCGACCGCCGGACAGGCTGGCGACCTCTACGCAGTTGCCGCCGTTGCTACCCGAACGGGAAGACTTGATCCATGGGGCCGTCCTCAGCTCTCGGGTCAGCTCGTCCATCGCCGTATCGTCTCCTTGATCAATTCCAAGGATTCGCGCTGGGGCAGTGCTTCGGAGCGAATCCCCTCGTATCTGAATATTAGAGTTTTAACGGTTTCCACCCAATCGGTTACCTGGGCGTTGGAGGCCGCTTCGACATAGGCGGTGTCAGGAGTTCCGTGCGTTTGCGCGATGGCAAAACCTCCCAGGAGGCCGGTTGTGGAGTAGGCCCTGACGGGGAGAACTTGGATCGTGATTCGAGGAGCCTGACCGGCCTCGAGAAGGCGCTCCAGTTGAGCCGCCATCACGGCGGGGCTGCCGATCGGACGGTGGAGAACACCTTCGTCCATGACCACCCAGAGCATCGGGGGCTTGGGGCGCCTGAGAATCGACTGGCGTTCCATCCGCGCGGTCACCTGCTCCTCGACCTGTTCCGGTGACACCCCGGGTTCGCCTTGCAGCATGGCCCGCGCGTAATCCTCCGTCTGGAGCAGGCCCGGCACGATCAGCGGCTCCCACGTGCGCAGCGCCTCCGCCGTCGCCTCCACGTCGAGCCACGGCCGGAACCAGGGTGGGGCCGAGGCGTGGCTGACCATCGGCCAGAGCCGCATCAACGCCCCCTCCGCCTCCAAAGCCTCGTCGCAGTGCCGGGCGAACTCCTCCGAGGGCGACCGTTTCGCGGTCTCGATCATGCTGATCGTCCCCACGGAGTAGGGCACGGCCCGCGACAGCCGGATCTGGGACCAGCCCCGGGCCTTGCGGTGCCGCCGCAGCTCGAAGCCGAAGAGGGCGGTCGGCGAATCGGAGGGGCATAGATCGCTTTCCTTCGGCATCCGGCCTCCCGGGGGAATCGGAGTTTCAGTTGGGCTTTCATCGAACTGTTGATGGCGAATCGAAGTCGATCGACTACTTAATGTAGCCGCAATCTGCGATGGTCGAGAGGTCGATCGGGGATTGTTTCGTCGAGTAGGTGAAGCCATGAAAACGGCGAGTCCGGGGCCGAGGATCGTCGGCCGGACCGATCTGCCCAGCACCCGTGAATCCGTCTCGCGCGCCCGTGCCAAAGTGCGTGGCTGGCTCGGTGACAGCCACCCCGCGATCGACGACGTCGTGCTGGTGACCTCGGAACTGGTGACGAACGCGATCAGGCATTCCGACGCCCGAACCGGTGATTTCATCGGTCTCACGGTCACCGCGACAGCGGACGTCGTCCAGGTGGAGGTCAGAGACCCGGGTTCGCTGTTCTCCGGGCCTCACGTCCGGAAAGAGGAGGAGGCCGAAGACGGCCGGGGGCTGTTGATCGTCCGCGAGGTCTCCCTGGCATGGGGGACACGCGACCACGGCCGGGGCCTGGGCCGCACGGTCTGGTGCGCCCTCCGGGCCACCCCGCTCCCGGCCGATCCGGAGTCCCCGGCCGACCTGGACCTCGTCCCCGAAGCGGCCCCCGAGTAGGGGAAGGGCCTCGCGGAACTTGTCGGATTCCGGCCGGAGCCTGCCCGTAATCCGGCCGGAGGAGTTCCTCGATGAGACCCGTTCCAGTCCCATCGGGGCCGCCATTCCCGAGGGCCTTTCCCCGAAGGTCCGGTGGTGTGCCGGGGTCCTTTCCTCTGAGGTCCGGCGGTGTCGTCAGGACGCGGGAACCATGCCGCGGTCGATGGCCTCCTGGCGGAGGCGTTTCAGCGGGATCGCGGCACCGTCGCGTTCGATCCGCCAGACGTCCCAGCCGGCGCACGCCTTGGTCCCGGCGACCGCCGCACCGGCGGCGGACAGGGAGTGGAAGGGCTGGCCGGTCTCCAGCCTGATCACTCCCTTCTCCTCGATGGTGGCGAAGTGGACCTCGCCCTTGACCGTCCGGAAGATCTTGGCGTTCGGCGGTATCAGGCCGAACGTGATCAGATCGACGACCTCGACACCGTAGCGGCGGCGGGCCGCGGGCCGTTCGGCGGGGACGTCGATCACCGGCAGCCGGAAGCCGAGCCTGGCCGGGTTCCAGATCTCTTCGCAGAGGAGCCGGTAGAGGTTCTGCCGCAGCTCGATCTCCCGTACGCCGAACTCCGGGCAGGGCTGGAACGCCCTGTCCAGGCCCGACGCTCTGAGGTACTTGGTGAACGGCGTGTTCCGCAGGCGGCTCTTGGGGTGCAGGGAGGCCGCGAGCCTGTTCTCGGCGTAGTAGTGCTCAAGCTTGCGCTCGTAGGGGTCGTCCCGGAAGCTCGCGTTGACGGACTTGGGCAGGAGCAGCAGGGCGCCGAGGCGGTTGCGCCGGAGGTAGAACTCCGCGGTGGTCTCGACGACGGCGCGATACCGCTCGAAGCGGTTGGCCCAGATGTGCTCGATCTCGTAGTCGCGGCCTCCCTGGAGGAACTCGTACTCGTGGTCTCCTCCCTCGCAGGCGCGCTGGACGTGGGCGGTCATGCGCGCGAGCAGGTAGCGGACCAGGCGGCGGTTGTTCGCCCGGAGTCCCAGGGAGAGGATCTCGCGGAAGTCGTACTCGATGAGGGAGGTCTCCCGGCCGAGGACCGTGGCGACCTCGTCGGCCGTCCGGCAGATCCGCAGGAGGGGGATCAGCCGCTGGACGATCTGGTCGAGGTCGCGGCGCTGCACCGGGAGGTTGTTGACGCACCGGCGTACGTAGACGAGGTCGAGGAAGGCCGCCGCCATCGAGCACTTCTCGATGAAGACCGCGTCGGAGTCGTCGGATGAGACGACGGAGAGCAGGAAGGTGAACTGGTCGTCGACGCCGTTGTACCCGTTGAAGAAGACGGCGGCGAGGTCGGGCCGGTACTCCCGGCGGGCGCGGAGCAGCACGCGGTAGCGCTCGGACACCTTCGTGAGCCTCTCGACGAACTCCCGGGCGCCCGCCGGGCGGTCGAGGCCGAGCTGGACCTCGTTGCGCAGGATCCATTCGTGGGCCGCCCGCCCGATCTCGGCGGCGTCCGAGGAGGTCTCGTCGAAGTGCGCGTACCGCGCCGTCAGGAAGGATCGGACGTAGGCGCTGGGCGTACCGGCCTCGGGGGAGTCGGCTTCCGCGGTGGCGAGGCGGGCCAGCATGTCCGCCCAGGACCTGCCCAGTTCCTCGCGCACCCGCGGGCTGACCCGCCGGAAGAGGTGCCCCTTCAGCAGGTCCACGTGGCTCAGCCGGAGTCCCCGGTCGTTCATGGACACGAAGATCTCGCGCCCGTTCTCCTGGTCGAGGGCCCGGATGCCGACCATGCACACCCGGTCGAGCAGCCACCGGACGAAGGGGACCAGGGCCTCGCCGCGCAGCCGCTCGGGGAAGTCCTCGTCGATCTCCCTGCTCCGGTCGTGGAGGTTCCGCACGGAGACGTGGGCGTCCTCGGGGAGCGTGAACCCCTTGAGACCGTTCCAATCGCTGACCAGGGAGTTGAGCAGCTGCGCGCGAGCCAGTTCCTCGGAGCTGCCGACCTTGAAGCTCCGCTTGCCGTGCCGCGCCGTGTAGGTGAGCCCCTCCAACTCGTCGGCGTAGATCCAGTTCTCCTGGTCGAGTAGGAGCTGCCGGAGATAGATCAGCAGGAGATGGAGCGTCGTGACACGTTGCTGGCCGTCGACGAGGAAGGTGCGGCCGTCGCTCTCGTGGTAGACGTAGGGGCCGAGGAAGTACGGGGCGTAGTGGCCGACCTCGTCGCCCTCCCGGATGGGATCCCACTGGTCGAGGAAGCGCTGGCTGAGGTCGTCGATCAGCGTGCCGACCTCGTGCCGGGTCCAGGTGTATTCCCGCTGGTAGTAGTCCAGCGCGAAGGAATTTCGCTCGAAGAGCGTGCGAACCGTTACACCTTCGCCGTGAATAGGACTGTCCACCATGAACTCGGATACGCCTCTCGCCTGTGGGATGCCGCTCTGAGGGCCGGTTCATTCTCGTCTATCACGCCGGACATGGAAACGGTGAGAATCCACCGAAGTCACGGTTCCCCGCCGCGAATGGCTCGTTTTGGGATTTGATTCGCGTTCCGGGTGCCACCAGGCTGGACGGCGGGCACGACTCTTTCATATATGAAAGAGTCGTGCCACGATCCGGCTCGCGGGACAGGTCAGACCGGCAGGCCGATGATCTGGGCGTGGCAGCGCATGGCGTGGTCGAAGGCCGCGGCGCGGTCCAGGATCGCGTTGTTGAACTGGCCGAACAGCTCGAAGCTGACCCAGCCGAACAGGCCGGTCCAGGCGATGACGGCGCGGACGATCACGTCGTCGGGGGCACCGGGGATCATCTCGCGTATCCGGGCGGCGTCCTCACTGAAGGAGGGCGGGGCGGGCGGGCAGGGGGCCGGCGGGTTCAGGGCCCCGGCGCGGAGGGCGTCGGAGACGATCCGGCCGTAGACGAGGGTGTCGCGGACGGCCGCGGGGACGGTGTCCTGCGGTGCCTGGTAGCCGGGAACAGGCGAGCCGTACAGCAGGGCGTACTCGTGGGGGCGCGCCAGCGCCCAGTCGCGTACGGCGTGGCAGACCGCCAGCCACCTGCCGGTGTGGTCCTCGCGGGGGAGGGCGGCGTCGGCCCGTTCCACGGCCTCGCCGAGCGCGTTGTAGCCGTCGATGATCAGGGCGGTGAGCAGGTCGTCCCGCGACGGGAAGTAACGGTAGATCGCGGAGGAGACCATGCCCATCTCCCGGGCGACCGCGCGCAGTGAGAGCCCCGTCGCGCCCTCGACGGCCAGCTGCCTGCGCGCGACGTCGGTGATCTCGCGGGTCAGTTCCGCCCTGACGCGCTCCCGTGCGGTGCGGCTCGAACTCATGGCCCGACCCTACCAGAGCGATGAAAAGAAAAGAGAGCACTGCTCTTGACGGACGATGCTCTTTGAAGAGAGCATTGCTCTCGAACGAGAACGGCAATCTCCGAGGAGTGCCCATGGTGTCGCTGGCCAAGAACGTCAACCTCCTGGTGACGTTCCTGCTGGAGCTGGGCGTGCTGGCCTCGGCCGGCATCTGGGGCTTCACGGCAGGGCAGACCTGGCCGGTGAGGCTGCTCCTCGGGCTCGGCGGGCCCGCGCTGTTCGTCGCGGTCTGGGCGGTCTTCGGCGCGGCCAACGACCCGGTGATCCCGCTTACCGGGTTCGCCCGGGTGGTCCTGGAAGTCCTGTGGTTCGGTGGCGGCGCCACGGCCCTGGTCGCGGCGGGCCGGGTCGTCCCCGGAGTCGCCTTCGCCGCGGTCTTCGTCGTCAACGCCGTCCTGCGGATCGTCTGGAAGCAGTGACCCGCACCGGGCGGCGCCCCGGCAGGCAAACCGCACCGGGCGGCGTCCCGGCAGGCAAACCGCACCGGGCGGCGTCCCGGAAAGCGGTCCCCTCAACGTAGTGGAAGGAAGAACAACCATGGCCAAGCACGTCATCGCGGGAGCGGGGCAGATCGGCACCCACCTCGCCAGGATTCTCGCCGGGCAGGGACACGAGGTGGTCCTGGTCAGCCGGTCGGGATCGGGGCCCGAACTGCCCGGGATCCGCAAGGTCGCCGCCGACGCGGCCGACCGGGAGCGGATGACCGGCCTGGCCCGGGACGCCGCCGTCCTCTACAACTGCGTCAACCCGCCCTACCACCGCTGGGCGAGCGACTGGCCGCCGATGGCGGACTCACTGCTGGCGACCGCCGAGGCCACCGGCGCCGGATACGTCATCCTCGGCAACCTCTACGTCTACGCCGCCCCTGACGCGCCGATGAAGGAGGACGACCCGCTCACCCCGCCCAGCGCCAAGGGCGCGATCCGCGTCCGCCTCTGGCAGGACGCCCTGGCCGCGCACCGGGCCGGCCGGGTCCGGGTGACCGAGGTGCGCGCGTCCGACTACTTCGGGCCGGGCTGCCTCGACCAGTCGCACCTGGGGGAGAGGTTCGTCCCCAAGCTTCTGTCCGGCAGGTCCGCCCGCTTCGCGGGTGACCCCGCCCAGCCGCACAGCTGGACGTACGCGCCCGACGTCGCGCGGGCCCTGGCCGTGGTGGGGGAGGACGAGCGCGCCTGGGGACGGGCCTGGCACGTCCCGACGGACGACCCGATGACGGTGCGCGAGATCACCGAGCGCCTGTGCGCGCTCGCCGGCGTGCCGAACCCCGGGGTCAAGGCCATGCCCCACTGGCTTCTGCGCACCGCGGGCGTGTTCTCGCCGTTCATCGGTGAGTTGGAGGAGCTGCGCTACCAGTTCGTACGCCCCTTCGTCCTCGACTCCACCGACTTCCGGTCCACCTTCGGGATGGAGCCGACCCCGATGGACGAGGCACTGGCCGCGACGGTCGCGTGGTGGCGCGAGCGCCTGGCGGTGGCGGCCTGAACGGCGGGCGGTACGGCGGGTGGTCGCGCGGCCGGGGTGATCTCCAATGATCTACAAGCTGTTCACAAGTTCCTGACTCTAGCCTCGGCCGTTGTACGAGGTCCTCACGCGCTCCCGCCGGAGTGGCGTGCGGGCCGGACGAACAACCGGACGACGGGGCTGTCTGACGGGGAGCGCGGCGGACCGTCGCGCCCGCCGCGCCCGTCGCGGGAGACGCCGGAGAAACGGGGGACGGGCGTTGGACGAGCCGCTCAGCCGGTATCGGGAGGCGGTCGCCCTCCACCGGGAAGGTTCGGAAACCGACCCGGGGGAGCACCTGCCGCTCCTGGCCGGGGCCCTGGCCGGCCTGTGCGGGGCGCTGATCGAGCTGAGGCGGCTCGACGAGGCGCTATCCGCCGTTCAGGAGTCCGTCGCGGTTCTCCGGCGGCTGGCCGAGACGGACCGCAGCCGGTACGCGATCAAGCTCGCCCCCGCCCTGTCCCAGTCGGCCGCGCTGCTGTCGGCCCTGGACCGGGACGAGGAGGCCGTGCTCGTGTGGGAGGAAACCGCCGCCCTCTGCCGGGAGCTGGCGGACGTCCTCGTCTACCCGGACGATCCCCGGTCTCTGGTGCTGGGCGCCCTGGGCTCGGCGCTGTACGAGCTGGGGTCGGTGCTGGCCCGCCTGGGCCGGTACGACGAGGCCGTGTCCGCGCTGGGAGAGGCCGCCGACGTCCAGCGGAGCCTGGTCGCGGCCGACCCGGAGGAGCATCTGCCTGATCTGGCCGGATCTCTGGACAAGCTCAAGGCGGTGCTCGTGGAACGGGGCCGGGGCGGTGAGACCCTGCCCGTGGCCGAGGAGGCCGTCGCCGTCCACCGCTGGTTGGCCGAGATCGCCCCCGACCGGCACGCTTTCGCACTCGCCCGCGCCGTGGGCGACATGGGGGTGGAGCTCGCGAAGGCGGACCGCCTCGACGAGGCCGTACCCCTGCTCCAGGAGGCCGTCGACTCCTACGGCGAGGTGCCGGCCGCCCAGCACGGCCCGCAGGCCCGCGCCACCGGGGAGATCAAGGGTGCGACGCTGGCCGTCCTGGGCATGACCCTGCGCCGTCTGGGACGGCTCGACGAGGCCGTTCACGCGCTGTGGAGGGCCGTCGACGTCCAGCGGGAGCTGGCCGCCGCCGACCCCGAACGCTTCGCGCCGCCCCTGATGGGCACCCTGAACAAGCTCGGCAAGGCGCTCTCGGCGCAGGACCGGCGCGACGACGCCCTGTCCGCGTTCCGCGAGGCCGCCCGCCTCGGCAAGGAACTGGCCGAGGCCGACGCCGGACGCTTCCTGCCGGACTACGCCTCCTCCCTGATCGACCTGGGGGTGGCGCTCGCGAAGGTGCGACAGTTCGACGACGCCGAGACCGTGGCGAGAACGGCCGTCTCCATGTACCGGGGCCTGACCCGGATCGACCCGGGACGTTTCCTCCCCGGCCTGGCCGACGCCCTGGGCTGCCTGGAGGCGATGTACGTGGAACTGGGGCGTCTCGACGAGGTCCTGCCCGTGCAGGAGGAGGGCGTCGCCGTCCACTGGGAACTCGTCAAGGCGGACACCGGCCGTTTCCTGCCCGACCTGGCCCGGTGCCTGTTCAACCACGGCGCGCTGCACAGCCATCTCGGCCGGCCCGGTGACGCCGTGCCCGTGCTGGAGAAGGCCGTCTGGGCGTACCGGCAGCTGTTCTCCCACCGGCCCACGGATCACACGGACGACTATCTGCGTGCGCTCCGCCACTTCGCCGACTGCCTGACCGCGGTCGGCAAGCACGACGTCGCCGCCCAGGTGCGGGAGGAGCTGGCGACGTTCGGGGCGAGCTGAGCACCGGCCCGGTGGTTCGTCATGTTTTGTGTGACTTTCGTTTTTAGCTGATCGTCCGGGGTCGCCGTTGCGGCTGGGCCGTTACGCGTGCTCCCGCCGGAGCGCCGTGCGGGCCGGACGAGTAACCCGATGGCGGGGACCGTCTGACGGGAGCGCGGCGGGCCGCCTGCCGCCGTGTCCGTCGCGGGATACGCCGTGAACAAGGAGATGGACGTTGGAAGAGCAGCTCAGCCGGTACCGGGAAGCGGTTGATACGCACCGGGAAGGTGCCGAGACCGACCCGGCGGGACACCTGCCGTACCTGGGGCATGCCCTGTCGGAGCTGGGCAAGGCGCTGATCGAGCTGGAGCGGTACGACGAGGCGCTGTCCGCCTTCCGGGAGTCCGTCGACGCCCACCGGCAGTCGGTCGAGATGGACCGTGACCCGCACCTCCTCGGACTCGCCCCCGCCCTGATGGAGCTGGGCGGGCTGCTGGACGCCCTGGACCGGGACGAGGAGGCCGTGACCGCGTGGGAGGAGTCCGCGGCCCTCTTCCGGGAGCTGGCGGCCGCCCCGGAACATCGGGACGACGCCCGGCTCCCCCGGCTGCTGGACGCCCTGGGCACGGTGCTGAACGGGCTGGGCTGGGCGCTGTTCGGCCTGGGCCGGTACGACGGGGCCATGTCCGCGTTGCGGGAGTCCGTCGACGTCCGGCGCGGGCTGGCCGCCGCCGACCCGGAGAACTTCCTGCCCGACCTGGCCGAGTCCCTGAACAAGCTGGACGCGGTGCTCACGGAGCTGGGCCGGTACGGCGAGGCTCTGCCCGTGATCGGGGAGTCCGTCGCCGTGCATCGGCGGCTGGCCGAGGCCGGGTCCGGCCGGCCCACGTACGAGCTGGCCCTCGTCGTGGGCGAGCTGGGGGTGACGCTCATGGAGGTGGGCCGTCTCGACGAGGCGGTGCCTCTGCTCCGGGAGTCCGCCGGCACCTTCGACGAGGTCCTGGCCGCCCAGCGTGACCCGTACAGCCCGCAGATCCTCGCCATTCACGAGGGCAAGGGCTCGGCGCTGTCGAACCTGGGCCTGACGTTGACCAAGCTGGGACGGCTGGACGAGGCCGCGACCGCGCTGGAGGAGGCCGTCGCCTACTACCAGGTGCTCGTCCCCGCAGACCCCATGCGCCACCTGCCGGGTTACGCCCGCGCTCTGATCAACCTCGGCAACGTGCGCTCGGCGCAGGACAGGATCGATGACGCTCTGAAGGTGCTTCGCGAGGCCGTCAGCATCCGCCAGGAACTGGCCAAGGCCGATCCGGAGCGTTTCATGCTGGACTTCGTCCGCTCCATGTGGAGCTTCAGCGTCCTGCTCCTGCAGGCGGAACAGTTCGGCGATGCCGAGGTCGTCGCGTCGATGGCCGCGTACGAGTGCCGTACCTTGACCGAGGTCGACCCGGGGCGTTTCCTCCCCGAACTGGCCAAGGTGCTGCACAGCCTGGAGTCGGCGCTCGTGGCGCTGGAGCGTTTCGAGGATCTCCCGGCCGTCGAGGAAGAGGCCGTCGCCATCCACTGGGAGCTCATCAAGGTGGACAGGGAGCGTTTCCTCCCCGGACTGGCCCGCTGCCTGTCCAACCTCGGCCTGACGTACGACAGACTGGGCCGGCCCGGTGACGCCGTGCCCGTGCTGGAGAAGGCCCTGTGGGCTCATCAGGGACTGTTCCTCCTGCGGCCCACGGCTCACCTGGACGACTGGCTGCACGCGTTCCATCACCTCGCCGAATGCCTGACCAAGGTCGGCAGGCACGACGAGGCCGCCCGGCTGCTGGAAAGCCGCGGTGGTACGGCGTGAGGTGAGCGCCGGGGCATGTGAGCAACTTCGAGGAGAGAGATCATGACGGGCTCCGAGACCGGCTGGGCGACCGCCGTCGCGCGAATCGCCGGGTGCCTGCGCGACGGGACGACCACGCTCGACCTGTCCGGGTTCGGCCTGAAGGCATTGCCCGAATCGCTCGGCGACCTCACCCACCTGACCGAACTCAACCTGCGCGGTAACCGGTTGACTGCGCTGCCCGAGTCCTTGGGAAGTCTCACGGCCTCCAAGATCTTGACCTGCGGAACAGTCAGCTCACCGTCCTGCCGGAGTCGCTGGGCGACCTCTCGGGCCTGACCAGGCTCGATCTGGAGAACAATCTGCTGACCACGCTGCCCGAGTCGCTGGGGGTCTCACCGATCTCTATGGGCTCAACGTGCGGAACAACGAGCTGACCGTGTTGCCCGGGTCGTTGGGAGGTCTCACCAGTCTCGGAAAGCTCGATCTGCGGAACAACCGGCTGACCGCGCTGCCCGAGTCGCTGGGGAGCCTTCCCTGGCTCACCTGGCTGAACGTGCGTGGTAACCAGGTGACCGCGCTGCCCGAGCGGCGCAGGGACCTCTCCGCCGCCGAGGTCGCCTTGCAGGTGTTGCGCGCCCGGTTGCGGGAGCTGTATCGCGACAGCGGCCGGGCCTGCACGACCTGGCCGGTGCGGATCAACGAGCAGTCGGGCGAGGCGGACATGGTCGGTCCGACCACGGTGCACACGGTGTTGCACTGCCGGTTTCTGCCCAGCTGGCCGCAGGTGGAGCACCTGGTGCGGGCGCTGGCCTTCCATCCCGGCGGCCACCTGCTGGCCACCGGCGGCGCCGACGGGACCACACGACTGTGGGTCCGGGCACCCCACGAGCCGTAGTGGACGATCGCGTCTCCGGCGGGGCGTCCGCCGCCGGTGGCGCGCGGATGGCAGTGACGGCACCGCGGTACGGCCGGTCACCGGTCACCGAGGCGTCGGTTGCCGGGGTGCCGGACGCGGTACCCACGTGGCGCCGGGCGGCGCGCGCCGTACGCTCGGAGCATGAAGATCGCTGTCATCGGCCTGGGGGACATCGCGGAGAAGGCGTACCTGCCGGTCCTCGGCGCGACACCCGGGCTCGACCTCCACCTGTGCACCCGCGACCGCGCCACGCTCGACCGGATCGGTGACGCCTACCGCGTCGGGCACCGGTTCACCTCGGTGGCCGACGTGCTGGAGGCGGGGGTCGGGGCGGCCTTCGTGCACACGGCGACCGGGGCTCATGTGGAGGTCGTCGAGCCGCTGCTGCGGGCGGGCGTCCACGTCTACCTGGACAAGCCGATCGCCTACACCTTCGCCGAGTGCGAGCGCCTGGTGCGGCTGGCGCGCGAGGCGGAGCGCTCGCTGTTCGTCGGCTTCAACCGCCGCAGGGCCCCGTCCTACGCGGCCCTGCGCGAGCTTCCCCGCGACCTGGTGGTGATGCAGAAGCACCGGGTACGCCACCCCGACGACCCGCGGATCGTCGTCTACGACGACTTCATCCACGTCGTCGACACCCTCAGGTTCCTGGTTCCCGGCGAAATAAAGCACACCGGCATCCGGACCCGGGTCGTCGACGGCCTGCTGGAGCACGTGACGCTGGAGCTCTCCGGTGACGGTTTCGCCGCGTTCGGCATCATGAGCAGGGTGAGCGGCAGCGCCGAGGAGACCGTGGAGGTCATGGGCGGTGACGTCAAGCGCCGGGTGGTGAACCTGGCCGACGTGATCGACCACTCCGGCGGCGAGACCCTGACCCGCCGCGGCGACTGGACCCCGGTCTCCCGGCAGCGCGGCATCGAGGGCGCCTGCCTGGAGTTCCTGGACGCCGTCCGCTCCGGCACCGTCGTCGACGCCGGAGACGCCCTGGTGACCCACGCGATCTGCGAGGACGTCGTCGCCGCCTGCGCGGCGGGGGAGACCTCGGCCGGGTACGACCCCGTCTGAGGGCGATCGTCAGGGCGGGCTCGTCCCGGCCGGTCCCATCCGCGGCACGACGACTCGACGGTGCGACGGCGCGGTGGGTCAGCGCTGGGCCAGGTACTCCCGGCCCAGCGCGCGCAGCCGGTCGTGGGCCGACTCGTAGACGGCCGGTCCGCCGAGGACGGACTTGGGGAGCCGGGCGACCATCGTGTAGTTGGTGTCGCAGACGTTGCCGACCGGGGCCTCGCCGATCTGGCTGACCAGCTGGTAGGCGTCCAGGACGTCCAGGCCGGTGAGGTAGGCGGCCCAGGTGACCAGGTCGTGCTGGCTGATCCGGTAGGCGTCCTCCAGCGGGCGGGCCGAGCCGGTCGACATGAGGTGGGTGTCGTCCTCCATCCGGGGCCACGGGGTGATCACACCCTTGATCAGCTCCACCGCGACGACGGTGTTCATCGCCGCCTCGACGGCCGTGCCGCACACCTCGCCGTGCCCCTGGCGGGCGTGCCCGTCGCCGATCGCGAACAGTCCGCCGGAGACGTTGACCCCCAGGTAGACGGTCACTCCGGCGCGCAGCTCGGGGGAGTCCATGTTGCCGCCGTGGGCGTCCGGGGTGATGGTCATCCGGGCCTCGGACGCCCCGGGCGCGACGCCGACCGTGCCGTGCATCGGGTCGAGCGGGAGCTCCGCGGTGAAGTCGCTCCTGCGGGCGTGGTAGCGGACCACCCCGGCGGCGACGTCCACGTCGTAGAGCCAGACGACCTCGTCCAGCGGTGGGGTCAGCATGGCGGTGGTGTGGGTGCCGGTCAGCGCGCCGAAGTGCGGGAACGTGGTGGAGACCGCCCAGTCCCTGGCGGGTTCGACGGAGACGAGGTGCAGCGCCAGCGTGTCGCCGGGTTCGGCGCCCTCCACGTGGAAAGGGCCCGTCACCGGGTTGAGGTAGGGGAAGTCGCAGACCCGCGAGGGCAGGTCGTCGACCGAGGTGACCCGGCCGGCGAAGCAGTCCTCGGTGTACATCTCGACGATCGTGCCCGGCTGGATCCCGGCCACGGCGGGCCGTCCGCCGAAGGTGTAGGCGAGATCCTCGGGCTTCGGGCGGTAGGAGACGAGGTTCATCGCGCACCGCCGTGGTGATCGGGCGCACCGGACGGTTCCGGGGCGTCGGTGAGCCCGGCCAGGGTGGGCCGGTGGCCCGACGCGTAGGAGACGGCGAGCAGGACCAGTCCGATGCCGAGCCAGAGCAACCCCAGCGTCTGGGCCGCGATGCTGGCGTTGATCACGACGTAGACGAGGATCGCGAAGCCGATGACCGGGGCGATCAGGTGCCGCCACCAGTCGCGGCTGCCGCCGCGTACGACGTAGTGGACGACCACCGAGACGTGCAGTGCGAGGAAGGCGCTCATCGCGCCGAAGTTGACCAGGCTGCTGATCAGCGGGATGCCGTCCTCTCGGGTGGTCAGGTAGAGGCCGACGACCAGGGAGATGGCGGCGACCATGAGGGTGGCGTTGACCGGCACCCGGTGTTTGGCGTCGACCCTGGCCAGGAAGTGGGGGAGCTGGCGGTCGCGGGCCATGGCGAACAGCAGGCGGGAGGTGGCCGCCTGGGCGACAAGGGAGTTGGCGAAGCCCCAGGCGATGGCGGTGGCCACCGCGGTGAGCACCCCCAGCCAGGGACCTCCCGCGAACGCGGCCATGTCGTAGAAGGCGCTGCCTTTCGGGTCGCCCTCGGCCAGCAGCCGGCTCCGGCCGGGGGTGAGCAGCGCGGCGACCCAGGTCTGGGCGATGAACAGCACCCCGGCGAGGACCAGCGCGGCGACCATCGAGGCACCCAGCCGCCGGGCGGTCTCCCGGCTCTCCTCGGCCAGCATCGAGATGCCGTCGAAGCCGAGGAAGGACAGGACCGCGATCGAGACCGCGCCGAAGACGAGCGGCCAGGAGAACGTCGAGGGATCGAACAGCGGGCTGAGCGCGCCAGCCTGCGCCCTGCCCCGGGCGATGGCGGCCAGTCCGATCACGATGAAGATCGCCAGGACGATGAGCTCGCCGACCAGCATGATCTTCGTGACCCGCGCGGTCATCTGGATGCCCGCGTAGTTCACGATCGTGTTCAGCGCCACGAACGCCACCAGCCATCCCCAGACCGGAATGAAGGGCACGAACGACGCCATCGCCGCGCTCGCCACGAGGTAGAGCAGGGCGGGCACCAGCACGTAGTCGAGCAGGATCACCCACCCGGCCAGAAACCCGACGGGGACCGCGATGCCACGGCCGGCGTAGGTGTAGACGGAACCGGCCATCGGGAACGCGCGGGCCATCTGCGCGTACGACAGGGCGGTGAAGGCCATCGCGACCATGCCGATGGCGTAGGCGAGGGCGACCATGCCGCCGGAGGCCTGGAAGACGCCGCCGAAGATGCCGAACGGCGCGATCGGCACCATGAAGATCAGGCCGTACACGAGCAGGTCGGTGAAGCTCAGGGACCTGCGGAGTTCCTGCTGGTAGCCGAACTGCTCAAGGGAAGGCTCGGTGGTCACGGCACCGCCTCCTCGAAGAGGGCCTCTCGAAGTAGGTGCAGCCGTACCCAGGGCCCGGGGCTTCATGGGAAAGAGCCTTCACCGAAACCTTTGCCGGAAAATGACGGGGCCGGAGCCGGGCGCCGTCCAGCGCCCGGTTCCGGCCCGCCGAGGTGCCTCCGGGCTCAGCGCATGCGACGCGGGTCGTCGTCGACGTCCCCCTCGACGTCGATGCGCTCCTTGCGGACCTGCCCGGAGACGGTCTGGTTCTCGGTGACCTCGTCCTTGGTCATCCGGACCTGCTCGACCGGGACGGTCTCGGTGGTGACCACCGGCCGCTCCTCGTGCAGCGTCACCTCGTGCTCGGACTCGGTGATCTCCGGGCCGCTCATCGCCTGGTCCAGGTTGGCCTCGGTGATCGGCTCGCGCTCGATGCGGACCTCCTCCCGGGTGACCGGTACGGTGACCTGCTCCTCGTCGGTGACCACGTACTTGCGCAGCCGCGCCCGGCCCGTCGTGTGGGTCTCGGTGCCGGCCCGCAGGTGCTCCTCCGACCGGGTCATCGCGTCGCCGGACGTGGTGCCGCGGCCCGTCATGGCGGTCTCGCCGGCCATCGCGTCGCCGGCGAGGGTCTCGCCCCCGCGCCCGAGGCGTTCCTGCTCCCGCAGGCCGCCGGTGTGGGCCCAGCCGCTCTCGCCGGGCTCGTTGGCCTGCTGCCAGGCCTCCTCCCAGCTGAGCTCGTAGTAGCGGTAGAGTTCGCGCTCCTCCTCCGCCGACAGGTGCCCGCCCGCCTCGACGTCGACGTTCGGGGCGTTCTTGATGCGGGCCTTGTCGTAGCCGACCTCGACGTGGTCCTCGACCACGTTGGCGTCGCGGATCGGGACGAAGGTCTCCTTCATCCCGAAGAAGCCGGTCTTCACGCACAGCCACTCGGGGCGGCCGGTGGCGTCGTCGAGGTACACGTGCTTGATCTCGCCGACCTTGTCGCCGTCGCGGTCGTACAGCGGGTGGTCGATGACCATCGGAATCTGCTCTCGCGTGATCATGCTGTCTCCTTCCAGGTGAAAGCCTCGACTGCCATACCGCGAGAGACGTCCGGAAAACCAGACTTAGTGGATAAAGTGCTCAACTCCTGATAAATAGCATTTTTTCTGGCGGGGTGAGTGGCCGGCCGCCGCCCGATAACCGGGCGGCGGTTTCACGGCCGCGGGCCCCGGGCCCCGGCCCGGGGCCGTACGGGCGCGGGGCCGCGGGAACCGAGAGGTTCAGGAGCACAGGCCGCGCAGGCGGTGAGCCTCGGCGACGCGGCCGACGCCGATCATGTAGGCGGCCTGGCGCAGGGTGATCCCGTGCTCGGCCGAGACCGCCGAGATCGCGGCCACGGTCTCCGCCATCAGGCGGCGCAGCCTCGCGCCGGTCTCGTGCGCGCTCCAGGAGCAGGCCTGCAGGTTCTGCACCCACTCCAGATACGAGACGATCACTCCGCCCGCGTTGGCCAGGATGTCGGGGACCACGACGGTGCCCGCGTCGGCGAGGATCGCGTCGGCCTCCGGGGTGACGGGGCCGTTGGCGGCCTCCACGACCAGGCGGGCCCTGATCCGCGGGGCGTTCTCCGCGGTGATCGCCACCTCCGGGGCGGCGGGGACGAACACGTCCACGTCGAGCTCCGGCAGGTCCTCCGGGGGCAGGGCGTCGGCGCGCCGGTGGCCGCGCACGCCGCCGCTCTCCTCCGCCCAGGCCAGCAGGGCGTCGACGTCCAGGCCGGAGGCGTCGGCCACGGCCCCGGTGCCGTCGGAGACCGCGACCACGCGGCAGCCCGCGCTCGCGAGGTGGCGGGCGGCGGAGGCGCCGACCCGGCCGAAGCCCTGGACCGCGACGGTGCGGCCCTCGGGGGAGCCGGGCAGGGCCTTCAGCGTGGCGATCGCCAGGCCGCGGCCGGTGGCGTCGGCTCGCCCGCCGGTCGCCAGCCCGCCCGCCATCCCGGTCACCGTTCCGGGTGCCGGGTAGCCGCCGGCCGAGTAGCCGTCCAGGATCCAGGCCATGGCCCGCTCGTCGGCGCCGGCGTCGGGGGAGGGGATGTCCTTCTCGGGACCGATGACCGGCAGGATCTCGCCGACGTAGCGGCGGGTGAGCCGCTCCAGCTCGCGTCCGGTCAGCTCGGCCGGGGCCACGCGGAGGCCGCCCGCGGCGCCGCCGTACGGGATGCCGACCAGCGCGCACCTCCAAGTCATCGCCATGGCCAGCGCGGTGGTCCGGTCGATGTCGGTGCCGGGGTGGAAGCGGATGCCGCCCATGGCCGGGCCGCGGGCGGTGTTGTGCTGGACTCGGAAGCCCTGCACCACCTCCATCCGGCCGTTCTCGCGGCGGACCGGCACCGAGACGCTCAGCGAGCGGCGCGGGGTGGCGAGCATGGTGCGCAGGCCGTCGTCGAGGCCGAGGCGGCCGGCCGCCTCGTCGAGCCGGAACAGCGCGGAGTCGAGGGCCTGCCGGCCCGGGGGGACGATGGTCGCCGGCGTCGTCGACGGCACCGTGAGCGTCATGAAAGAAACCTCCGTACGTTGAGCGGAGCGCCGTTGCTCCGCTCGGGGCGGTTAGCCATGATCAGGTTAGGCGCGGTTCTTTGCCCGCAGGGGAGGACCGTGTTTCGTTCTGGTGACTGACCTTCATATGACCGACTTTTGGGTGTTCCCCCGCTTCTGGGGGGATGTGGTGTTATCAAGGTGAGCTTCCGGGCACTCTGCGGGGAATGCGCCAATATGGCAGTTCCCGGGTGGGGTGCCCGCCGTTGTGGAGTGGCTGAGGGGATGGACGTGCCGGAACTTGTCGTCGGGCCGATGCTCCGTTATGTGGATGAGACGAGCGCGTCGGTGTGGCTGGAGACCAGTGAGCCGTGCGAGGTGGTGGTCGAGGCCGGCGAGGTGCGTTCGGCGGCGCGGACGTTCACCGTGCACGGCCACCACTACGCGCTCGTCGACGTGGAGGGCGGCGGGACCTACCGGGTCACCCTGGACGGGGAGACCGTCTGGCCGTTGCCGGACCACCCGCCCAGCCGTATCCGTCTCCTCGGTCCCGGCGGACCGAGGAGGGTGCTGTTCGGCTCCTGCCGGACCAGCGTGCCGCACGACACGCTCCACACCCTCTCGCACGGGGTGGACGTGCTGCGCGCCTACGGCTGCAGCCTGATGGAGCTGCCCGAGGACCGCTGGCCCGACCTGCTGCTCCTCCTCGGCGACCAGGTCTACGCCGACGAGCCGTCCGCCGGCATGCTGGAGTTCATCAGGAACCGCAGGGACGAGGAGCCGCAGGGCGAGGTCGTCGACTTCGAGGAGTACGCCGAGCTGTACCGGCAGGCGTGGACCGATCCGGAGATCCGCTGGCTGCTCTCGACCGTGCCCACCGCGATGATCTTCGACGACCACGACCTGCGGGACGACTTCAACACCTCCGCCACCTGGCGCGAGCAGATGGACGGGGTGCCCTGGTGGCGGCGGCGGGTGGTCGCCGGGCTCGGCGCCTACTGGGTCTACCAGCACCTGGGCAACCTGTCGCCCCGGGATCGCGCCGCGGACGAGGTGCTCACCAAGGTGTGCGCCGCGGAGGGCGACGCGGCCCACATCGTCGACGCGTTCGCCGAGCACGCCTACCAGGTCCCCGCCGACAGCCGGTGGAGCTATGCCCGGGACCTCGGCGACACCCGCCTGATCATGCTCGACTCCCGGTGCTCCCGGCAGCTCGACCCCGCCGACCGGCGCATGATCGACCCGGTGGAGTGGGAATGGCTCACCGAGCAGCTCCGCCGGGATGGCGCGGAGCGCTTCGTGATCGGCTCGTCGGTGCCGTTCCTGCTGCCCGCGGGCATCCACCACATCCAGACCTGGAACGAGGCCCTGGCCCGGGGCGCGTGGGGGAGGACGGCGGCCCGCTGGTCGGAGGTGCTCCGTCAGGCGGTCGACCTGGAGCACTGGTCCGCCTTCCGCCGTTCCTTCGACGACCTGTCCAGGCTGCTGGCCGGGCTCGGCAGGCCGGTGATCATCCTCTCCGGCGACGTGCACTACTCCTACGTCGCCAAGGCGAACAGGCTCCCCATCTACCAGCTGGTGTGCTCGCCGATCCGCAACCCGCTGAGCCGCACCCTCCGCCTGGCCAACATCGTCGCCCAGTTCGGCATCGCCACCCTGGTCGGCGGCTGGGTCGCCCGCCTGGCGAGGATCCCCAGGCCCCTGTTCAAGTGGCGGATCACCAACGGTCCGTGGTTCTCCAACGCGATCGCCGTCCTGTCCCTGGGGGACGGTTCCGTCTCGGCCCGCTGGGACACCGCGACCGCCACCGAGGTCTCGGAGATCACCACGGTGGAGCTGCCCGAGGTCTCCCCGGCCCGCTAGAGGCCGGTCGGGCGCCGGTCACCGGTCGGGCGCCGGTCGGACGCCGGTGCGGCCCGCGCCCCGCCGGGGGCACGGGCCGCACCGGGAGATCCCGCGCCGGCTCCCGCGGCCTCCGCCGCCCGGGTCAGCCGGAGAACTCCGCGAGGGCGGCGGCGAGCTGCTCGACCGCCCAGGCGAGGTCCTCCTCGGAGACGACGATCGGCGGGGCCAGGCGGATGGTCGAGCCGTGGGTGTCCTTGGCCAGGACGCCGCGGCGCATCAGCGCCTCGGAGACCTGCCGGCCGGTGGCCAGGGAGGGGTCGATGTCGACGCCCGCCCACAGGCCGCGGCCCCGTACGGTGACCACGCCCTTGCCGACCAGGCCGCGCAGCCGCTCGTGCAGGACGGCGCCCAGTTCCCTGGCCCGCGCCTGGTACTCGCCCGTGCGGAGCAGGTCGATGACCGCGCACGCGACCGCGCAGGCCAGCGGGTTGCCGCCGAAGGTGGAGCCGTGCTGGCCCGGCTTGATGACGCCGAGCACGTCCTCGTCCGCGGTGATCGCCGAGACCGGGACGACACCGCCGCCCAGGGCCTTGCCCAGCACGTAGATGTCCGGCACGACGCCCTCGTGGTCGCAGGCGAAGGTGTCGCCGGTGCGGCCGAGGCCGGACTGGATCTCGTCGGCGATCATGAGGATGTTCTCCGCGGTGCACAGCTCCCGCACCTGGGTGAGGTAACCGTCCGGCGGCACCAGCACGCCGGCCTCGCCCTGGATGGGCTCCAGCAGCACCGCGACCGTGTTGGCGTCGACGGCCTCGCGGATCGCCTCGATCGAGCCGTACTTCACGACCCTGAAGCCGGGAGTGTACGGCCCGAAGCCGTCGTGGGCGTCCGGATCGGTGGAGAAGCTGATGATCGTGGTGGTGCGGCCGTGGAAGTTGTCCTCCATCACGATGATGTTGGCCTGCTCCGCGGCCACGCCCTTGACCTCGTAACCCCACTTGCGGGCCACCTTGATGGCGGTCTCCACGGCCTCGGCGCCGGTGTTCATCGGCAGGACCATGTCCTTGCCGGTGAGGTCGCCCAGCCCGGCGGCGAAGGCGGCGAACTGGTCGTGGAAGAAGGCGCGGCTGGTCAGGGTGAGCCGGGCCAGCTGCGCCTGCGCCGCCTCGATGATCTTCGGGTTGCCGTGTCCGAAGTTCAGCGAGGAGTAGCCGGACAGGAAGTCCAGGAACCGCCTGCCCTCCACGTCGACGACCCAGGCGCCCTGCGCCTCGTGGATCACGACGGGGAGCGGGTGGTAGTTGTGCGCGCTGCGGCGCTCGCTGAGCTCGATCAGCTCGTTCGTGCTGGTCATCCGTTACTCGCCGTTCCTTGGTGCTCTGGTCGTGCCGTCCGGTCTCATGATCGTGACCATGTGCCCGGTTTCTATCCCCTGATCTCCAGCGTGCAGCACTTCGGCCCGCCGCCCGCCTTGCGCAGCTCCGAAAGGTCCACCGGGACGACCTCGAAGCCCTGACGCTTGAGTTCGAGCTGGAGGTCGGCCGCCTCGGCGTTGATCACCACGTTCCTGCCGTCGCTCACCGCGTTGAGGCCCAGCACGGCCGCGTCGTCCTCGTTCGCGATCACAGCGTCGGGGAAGAGGGTCCGCAGCACCTCCTGGCTGCCCCGGGAGAAGGCCCCCGGGAAGTATGCAATGTTATGCCCGTTGAGCGGGAAGAGTGCGGTGTCAAGGTGGTAGAAGCGCGGGTCCACCAGCTGCAGCGTCACCACCGGGCGGCCGAGGAACTCCTGGGCCTCCTGGTGCGCGGCGGCGTCGGTACGGAAACCGGTCCCGGCCAGGATCAACCGGTCGAGCGTGAGGAAGTCGCCCTCGCCCTCGTTGGTGAAGGCCGCCTCGTACACCCGGTCGTAGCCGCGGTCGGTGAACCACTTCAGGTACGCCGGTCCCTCGGCCGCGCGCTGCGGGTGGGTGAACCGCGCCCCGTACACCCGTCCGCCGACGACCAGCGCGCCGTTCGCGGCGAAGACCATGTCCGGCAGGCCCTCCACCGGGTCGATGAGGCTGACGCGGTGCCCGAGCTCCTCATAGGCGCTCTTGAGCGTCTCCCACTGCCGGATCGCCGTCTCGCGGTCGGCCCCGGCTTCGGGGTCCATCCACGGATTGATCGTGTACTCGACCGCGAAATGGTCAGGCCGGCACATGAGGTAATGCCTCGTCATGGATAACCCCGCAGAGATACGTCGTGGTGGTGGACGCCGCCCGGATCGCGCCGGCGAGTTCCGTCGCGATGGCGACCCCCACAGCCTAAGAACGGCGTTATCGCAGGCCAAGGGGCTGATTTTGCGCGTGGGCGCAGATCTTTTGCGTCTTTCAGATGATGAACGCCGATTCGTTGTGCGGGCCGATGAAGGGTTCGTCCCGCGAGGTCACCAGGGGCGTCTCGATCAGCCGGGAGAGCACGATGGAGCTCTTGGTGCGCACCACGAACGGCTCCGCCGCGATGCGCTCGATCACCTTCTCCACGTGCCGCACGTCGGTGGCCCGGATGTGCAGCAGCGCGTCCGCCTCACCGGTGATGGTGCACGCGGAGACCACCTCGGGGAGGCGGCTGACGGCCACCCCGATCTCCGACGGCGAGGTCTTGCCCGCGCAGAACAGCTCCACGTACGCCTCGGTGGTCCAGCCGAGCGCCGCGGGCTCCACCCGGGCGGTGAACCCGGTGATGGCCCCCGTCTCGCGCAGCCGGTCGACGCGGCGCTTCACCGCCGACGCCGACAACCCCACCCGGTGTCCGATCTCCGCGTAGGTGGCACGGGCGTCCTCGACGAGCGCCCTGATGATGTCACGATCCAGCTGGTCCAGTTCCACGCTGCTTTGTAACACACGCGCAGGGCCGCGACGGTCGTCGCGGCCCTGCGGCGCCCGGTACGGCGCGCCGGGGCGCGCTCACGGGCGAGGTGGGCGCCCCGGACGTGCCGGGGCGGTGGGTTGGCGCCCGTCCGGCGGACCGGCCGGACGGACGGGCTGAAGGGGCGCTCCGATCACACCGGGGCGGATCGGGCGGCTCCTCGGCTCAGGTGGGCTGGTCCTCGCCGACGGCCTGCTCCTGGGCCTCCTCGGGGGAGGCCTCCAGGTCGTCGCCGGCCTGGGCGAGCGCCGACTCCTTGTCCAGGCGCACCCAGCTCGTCACGCTCTCGACCGCGAACAGCACGCCGAGGTAGAGCGTGAGCGCGGCCAGCACCCAGGTCAGCACGCCCAGCGCGGCGCCGGCGCCGATCAGCAGCAGCCGGAGCTCCCAGCCCAGACCCGCCTGGAACACCCAGGGGGCCGGCCAGATGCTCTGCCGTGTCCGGTAGACCGTGTCGTAGGTGTGGTAACCGACCACGTAGAGCAGCACGAACAGCAGCCACTTGGGCGCCTCGGCGGCCAGGCCGACCAGGATGACGACGAGGAACTCGGTGCCCCGGATGAGCGGCGGCACCAGCCAGTCGAGCTTGCCGAGGTGCGAGCGGGCCGCGGAGGGCAGCACCAGCACGAGCATGATCAGCGCCGGGACGATCAGGATCGGCCCGTTCACCAGCATCCCGGCCGCCGCCATCGCGACGATCGCGAACAGGGCGGCGAGCGTGGCGGGCACCGGCGGCAGCCCCGGCCCGACCTTGTCGCGCAGCAGCGTCACCAGCGGGCCGTCGTCGCGGTAGGCCAGCAGGCGCGCGGTCTGCACGCGCAGCCGCTCCTCGTACGGGTCCGGGGCAGGGGGGGTGGTCTGCGGCTGGGTGATCATGCGAGGGACCTCATCAGGCGGCCGGTGAGCGAGTAGACGGCGCCGACGGCGCCCCAGGTGATCAGGACCAGGAAGGTGACCCTGGCATCGAACAGGGCGCTGACGATCGCGATCGCGGCGAAGCGCTCGCCGATCGGGAACACGATCATCTTGCGGGCCCAGTGGACGGCGCGGTACTTACCGGCCTTGCCCCAGATCCTCAGCAGGCCGCGGATCCCACCGGTGCTCCGGGCGATCTTGCGCTGCTCCAGGGCCTGGCGCAGGCCGGTGTCAGGGCTGATCGAGAGCGGCACCGAGGGCAGCGGCGACGGGGGCTTGCGCCGGTTCGCCGCGCCGTAGGAGAAGTCGAGCAGGTGCCTGATGGACTGCACGCCGAGCGCGATCAGCGCCAGGACCCACACGTCGCCCACGCCGGAGACCGCCGCGCCGACCGCCAGGCCGGCGAAGACCACGTACTCCTTGAAGCGGTCGAAGGTGGCGTCCAGCCAGGCCCCGAGCACGCCGAACTTGCGGGCGTAGCGGGCGAGCTGGCCGTCCACGCAGTCGAACACGAACGCGAAGTAGATCAGCACACCGCCGGCGATCATCCCGACGCGCTGGCCGGTGGCGAAGCACAGGGCCGCCGCCACGCCCAGGCCGATCGAGATCAGCGTGACCTGGTTGGGGGTGAGCCCCTGCCTGGCCGCCCAGCGGGCGATGTAGCGGGAGTAGGTGCTGACGAAGTAGGTCGTGAAGAAGCCGTCGGCTCCCTTGACCGCGTTCTTCAGCCGCGCCCGGTCCTCGTTGAACGTGGACATCTCGGCGACCGCCTCGGCGGCCTGCACCGGGTCGGTCAGCCGGCGGAAGAACAGGTCGCGGCGACCGCGGACGCCGACCGAGACGCCCCGCCGTACCAGGCACAGAATCAGGAGCTGGACCAGGTCGTCGTCGGGGCCCAGCAGGTGGGCCATGTCGGCCAGCTCGCGGCAGGCCTCGGCGAGGGTCGCCGCGTGCTTGTGGTGCAGGTGCAGCGGGCCGAGCGCGACGGAGTTGGGGCGGGTCACCGCGTGGAAGGCGGAACCCACCGAGATGACGCGGGACTTGCGGGCCCGCACCCGGACCGGCAGGCCCTCCAGCCGCCGGTCGCCGATCTCCGGCAGCGCCTCGTCGATCGGGACGTCGGCGACGATGGCGTCGCCGTTCTCGTCCTCCTCGCGGGGCTCCTTGGTGATCAGCGCGAGCGCCCCGCGCTTCGACTTGGTGATCTGGTAGATCAGCTCGTCGTGGATCAGCGAGTTCGTCGGGAGGAAGAGCAGGTTCTCCGTGGTGTTCTCGATGGCGTCGGCCACGGCGCGCAGGTCGCCGGCCAGGTCGGAGGTCTCGACGAGCCGGCCGGGCAGGCCCCGGTGGACCATCGCGTCGCCCGAGCGGACGATCGTCACCGGCGACGGGTCGAGTGAGGCGATCTGGCCGTGCAGCTTGCCGATCACCGTGGGGCAGCCGGGAAGTGAGGGCAAGGTCAGCGCGGCGGGCGGCGTCGCCTGGCCGGGAGCGATATCAGGGCTGGGCGATGAGCCCAGCAGGACCACGCGGGGCATGGCACCCTTTCGTGCGGAGACGGGCGTGAGGCGGTAGAGCGCGGGCGGGATTTCGCCAGGGGCCAAAGTTTAGTGAGTTTTAGGTGAACAACACGCACCGGTGATCCATCCGTGTCGCTTGATCGTAGTTGCACCCCTGTCGTGTGAGCCGTCCCACTAGACTGGGCGGGTGAGTCTGTACCGCGACGACGGCATCGTGCTCCGCACCCACAAGCTGGGCGAAGCCGATCGGATCGTCACCGTCCTGACCCGCCGGACGGGCAAGATCCGGGGCGTCGCCAAGGGCGTCAGGCGCACGACATCACGATTCGGTGCCCGTCTCGAACCGTTCACCCACGTCGACGTCCAGCTCCACACCGGCCGCACGCTCGACGTGATCACCCAGGCCGAGACCATCCGCCCGTACGGTGAGCCGCTCGTGGCCGACTACCCGCGCTACACGGCGGGCGTCGCGATGCTGGAGACCGCCGACAAGCTGATCATGGACGAGAAGGAGCCCGCGCTCCGCCAGTTCCTGCTGCTGGTCGGCGGCCTGCGCACGCTGGGCTCGGGAGAGCACGAGCCCCGGCTCGTCCTGGACGCCTACTTCCTGCGCTCGCTCGCCGTCGCCGGATACGCCCCGGCCCTGGAGACCTGCGCGCGGTGCAGGACCCCCGCGGTGCGGGCCTTCGCCATCGTGGCGGGCGGCGTGGTCTGCGGGGCCTGCCGCCCCGCCGGAGCCGCCGTGCCGGAGGGGGAGACCCTGGCCCTGATGACGGCGCTCCTGAAGGGCGACTGGGTCACCGCGGACGCCTCCGGTGCCCGGCACCGCGCCGAGTGCAGCGGCCTGGTGGCCGCTTACCTCCAATGGCACCTCGAACACGGCATACGCTCTCTCCGACACGTAGAAAGGGAGCCAGCCTCGTGAACGTCCGTCCACCCGCCCCCCACCCCTCCGGCGCCACCCCGCCCCGGATCCCACGCGACCTCGTGCCCCGGCACGTCGCGATCGTGATGGACGGCAACGGCCGGTGGGCCAAGCAGCGGGGCCTGCCCCGCACCGAGGGGCACAAGGCAGGCGAGGCGTCGCTGTTCGACGTGATCGAGGGCGCGATCGAGCTGGGCATCCCCTACCTGTCGGCGTACGCCTTCTCCACCGAGAACTGGAAGCGCTCCCCGGACGAGGTCCGCTTCCTGATGGGGTTCAACCGCGACGTCATCCGCCGCCGCAGGGACGAACTCCACGCGATGGGGGTGCGCGTCCGCTGGGCCGGCCGCCCCGGGCGGCTCTGGAAGAGCGTCATCCAGGAGCTGCAGGACGCCGAGCGGATGACCGAGGGGAACTCCACGCTGACCCTGCAGTTCTGCGTCAACTACGGCGGCCGCGCCGAGATCGTCGACGCCGCGCTGCGCCTGGCCCAGGACATCGCCGCGGGACGGGTCAAGCCCGGCCGGGTCAAGGAGGAGACCTTCGCCCGCTACCTCGACGAGCCGCAGATCCCCGACGTCGACCTGTTCCTGCGCTCCTCGGGGGAGCAGCGCGTCTCCAACTTCCTGATCTGGCAGACGGCCTACGCCGAGATGGTCTTCCTCAACCGCCTCTGGCCCGACTTCGACCGGCGCGACCTCTGGGAGGCCTGCGAGGTCTACGCCAAGCGCGACCGGCGGTACGGCGGCGCCGTGCCCAACACGGTGCCGGGCGCCGGGGCCGTCAGGCCTTGACCTCGCGGAGGCGGCCGGTCTCGACCTCGTAGGCGAAACCGCGCACGGAGCCGGTGTGGGGGATGAAGGGGTCGTTCTTGATCCGGTTGATCGACTGGACGACGTCCTCGTCGAGGTCGGTGAAGGACTCGGCCGCCCAGTCGGGCTTGATGCCGACCTCCGACCGGATCTGTCGCTTGAGGTCGTCGTCGGTGAAGGTCGGCATGCCGCAGTCGGCGTGGTGGATGAGGATGATCTCGCGGGTGCCGAGCAGGCGCCGGCTGACGGCGAGGCTGCGGCGCTCGTCGGAGAGTGGCGGTCAGGCGCGGCGGCGGGCCCGGTAGGCGGCCACGTGCATGCGGTTGCCGCAGGTGCGGCTGTCGCAGTAGACCCGCGAGCGGTTGCGGGACTCGTCCACGAAGACGTGCCCGCAGTCGGGGGCCGAGCAGGTGCGCAGCCGCCCCCACTCGCCCTCGACGAGCAGGTGGGCCAGGGCGACGCCGAGGTCGGCGGCCAGGTGCTCGTGCAGGGAGGCGCCCGGGGCGAAGTAGTGCACGTGCAGGGGGTGGCCGTCGTGCTCGGTCAGGCGGGGTGTGATGCGGGTGCTGCTCAGCAGGGTGTTGAGCCGGATGACCGCGGTGGCCTGGTCGGGGGCGGTGAAGACCTTGTGGAAGGCCTCGCGCAGGGCCCGTACCTGGGTCAGGTCGGTCTCGTCCAGCGTCTCGACGCCGCTGACCTCCTGCCGTTCGACGAATGCGCCGAGCTGTTCCAGGTCGGTCAGGGTGTCTTCGCCCCCGGTGGACGGAGAGGTGTTGACCAGGTCGACCACAGTGGCGAGTGAGTGCACCATGTCATGTCCGAATGGCATGTTGACTCCTGTTGAGAGCGGTTCTCGCGTGGGGGCGCGTACGGCGACTCGCCGTGTCGGAAGCGTATCTCTCCCGTGGACCTGTCAGGCGCTCTCCGGCGCGCACATCACCGTGGCGCCACATGTGCGAGACGAACGAGACATCGTTCATACCTCTATATAGCCCTATAACTGTTATGTCCGCTTAATGGGCGCGCGTGATCGACGAATGTGCCCGCCCGGCCGTGCTCGGCCGGGTCCGGCCACCCGCCCCGGCCGCCCCCCCCGCGGCGGGGTCGGGGCGGGTCTCGGGGCGGGTCTCGGGGCGGGTCTCGGGGCGGGGAAATCAGGCGGACTCGACCGTTCCCGCCGGCTCCGCCGTCCCGGACGGCGTGGCGACGGAGCAGACGGCGCAGGTGCCGAACACCTCGACCGTGTGGGTGATCTCGGTGAAGCCGTGCTCGGTGCCGACCGCCTCGGCCCAGCGCTCCACCGCGGGTCCGGCCACCTCCACCGTCCGCCCGCACCTGCGGCAGACCAGGTGGTGGTGGTGATGGCCGCTGGCACACGCCCGGTAGACCGACTCCCCGTCGTCGGTCCGCAGCGTGTCGACCCGGCCCGTCTCGGCGAGCGCTTGGAGCGCCCGGTAGACGGTGGTCAGTCCGATCTTGGCGCCTTCCGCGCGCATTTCCGCGTAGACGTCCTGCGCGCTGCGGAAGCCCTCGCTCTGGCGGAGGACCGCGTGGACGGCATCACGTCTGTTGCTCATGGGCTGGACTCCTGAGGTCGGCTTCGGCGTACGAATCTACCGAGCCCGAGGGCCAGGACGAACCCCGCGAGGGCAACGATCACAATGATCGCACCCGGCGGCACCTCGACGTAGAACGAGGACGTCAGACCGCCCACCGTGGCGATCATCCCGAACACCATGGAGAGCAGCATCGTGCTCCTGAACCCCCGGGCGAGCTGCTGGCTCGTCGCCACCGGCACCACCATCAGCGCGCTGACCAGCAGCAGCCCCACCACGCGCATGGCGATGACCACGGTGAGGGCGGCGGTGACGGCGATCAGCAGGCTGAGGAGCCGTACCGGCAGACCGCTGGCCCTGGCGACCTCCTCGTCCTGGCAGAGCACGTAGAGCTCCCGCCCGAAGACGCCCACCACGCCGAGCACCGCGACCGCCAGCAGCCCGATCACCCACACGTCCTCGACGGTGACGCTGCTGATCGAGCCGAACAGGTACGACATCAGCGTGGCGTTGCTGCCGCCGGGAGCCAGCGAGATGAGCAGCACACCCCCGGCGATGCCGCCGTAGAACAGCAGCGCGAGCGCCACGTCGCCGCTGGTCCTGCCGCGCGCGCGGACCAGCTCGATGGCCACCGCGCCGAGCACCGAGACCACCACGGCGGTCAGCACCGGGGCGGTGCCGGTCAGGAAGCCGAGCGCCACCCCGGTCAGCGCGACGTGCCCGATGCCGTCGCCCAGCAGGGCCAGGCGGCGCTGCACGATGAACGTGCCGATGGCGGGGGCCGCCAGGCCGACCAGGAGCGCGGCGATCAGTGCCCGCTGCATGAAGTCGAACTGCAGAAGCTCGATCATGACGCGGGCCTCCAGTCGAGCGGGCTCGCCGGCTTCTCCTCGGCGTGCGGGTGGACGTGGTCGTGGCCGGGCAGCGCGTGCGCGCCGACCGCCTGCGGCGGCGGGCCGTCGTGGCAGACGCACCCGTCCCTGAGCACCACGGCGCGGGTGATCAGGGACTCCAGCGGGCCCAGCTCGTGGGCGACGAGCAGGACCGTCTTGCCCTGCTCGACCAGCGCGGTCAGGGTGTCGGCGAGCAGTTGCTGGCTCGCGGCGTCGACGCCCGCCGTGGGCTCGTCCATGACGTAGGTGTCGGGTTCTCCGGCGAGCGCGCGGGCGATGAGCACCCGCTGCTGCTGTCCGCCGGACAGGGCCTGGACCGGGTCGGAGGCGCGGTGGGCCAGGCCGACGGTCGCGAGGGCGCGGGCGGTCGCCGCACGGTCGGCGGCGCCGGTCGGCCGCAGGCGCCGCTGCCGCGCGATCCGGCCCGAGGCGACGACCTCCCGGATCGTGGTCGGCACGCCGCCGCCCACCGAGAGCCGCTGGGGCACGTAGCCGATCCGCCACCACTCGCGGAACCGGGCGGGGGTCGCCCCGTACAGGAGGGTGCTGCCGCCGGACAGGGGGACCAGGCCGAGCAGGGCGCGGATCAGGGTGGACTTGCCCGACCCGTTCGCGCCGAGCACGGCCACGGCCTCACCGGGCTCGATGGTCAGGTCGATCCCGCGAAGCACCGGACGGCGGTCCAGGGTGACCTGGCCGCCGCTCATGGTGAAAACAGTCTGGGTGGATGTCACATGTGGCCTTTACGAGCAGCTGAGCGCCGCCCTGAGTACGGTGAGGTTCTGGCGCATGGCGGACAGGTAGTCGCCGTTCGCCGGCTGGCTTTCGACCGGGTCGAGGACCGCGGTCTTGGCGCCGATCTCCTGGGCGAGGACTTCGGCGACCTTGGGGCTGACGAGTGTTTCGGTGAAAATCGTAGTCACCTTCTCCTGTTTGGCCACCTTTGCCACTTCGGCGAGGCGGGCGGGAGAGGGCTCGGCGTCCGGATCGATGCCGCTGATGCCGATCTGGTGGAGCTTGTAACGGTCGGCGAGGTACCCGAACGCGGCGTGGCTGGTCACGATCGCATCCGCGGAACACGTGCCCAGGCCCTTGGCCAGCTCGCCGTCGAGGGCGTTCAGCTCGGCCGCGGTCTTGGCGGCGCGGTCCTTGTACCCCTGCGCGTGCGCGGGGTCGGCGGCGGCGAGCCGCTCACCCAGCTTGGTGGCGACCGTCGCGAAGCGGGCCGGGTCGAGCCAGATGTGAGGGTCGTAGTCCACCTCGTGCTCGTGCGCCTCCTCGCCCTCGTGGGCGGCTTCCTCGGCGCCGTGCTCGTCGTGGCCCTCCTCGGCGGTCGCCGGCAGGGTGGTCACCGCGGTGACCGCGTCGAAGCCCCGGTCGGCGGCGTGCTGCTCGACCGCCTCGTCCACGGCCGGCTGGACGCCTTTGATGTAGACGACGAGGCCGGTCTTCTCCAGCCCGGCCACCTGGACCGGGGTCAGCTCCAGGTCGTGCGGCTCGACGCCCGGCTCGGTCAGGCCGGTGACGGTCGCGTCGGGACCGCCCACCCGCTCGGCGAGCCACTGCAGCGGGTACATGGCCGCGGTGACGCCGGTCTTCCCGGCCGCGGAAGAGCCCGATCCCCCCGACGGGCCGCCGGTCTGCGCGGAGCCGGCAGAGTCGGCGCCGCAGGCGGCGGTGGCGGTGAGAACGGCGGATACGGCGAACACGCCTGCGGTGCGCATGCGCATACGTCGGGAAAACTCGGACATCATGCCCACTAGTATGCGCGTAAATGAAAATGGTTGTCAAAGTCGCACGCTGTCGGCCCCCGGCGGACGTGGTGGGGACGGTGGGAGTTCTTCGTCCGTGCGGGGTCGTCGGTGGTGAGAAGCGCGGCGAGCTCTCCGGTGCCCGCCCGGTGGTCCTCGCCCAACCGGTCCCCCGTTCCGCCCTGGACGGTGGAGAGCCCGGCCGGCGAAGGGGGCGTGTCGCGGGCCGGGCTCTCGGCGCCGGGCGGGGAGCCGCCGCTCCCGGGCCTCGGCGGTCGGTGGGGGGTGCGCCAGGGGCGGGAGGCGGGCCGCGCGCCGGGACCGGCGGGCAGACCCGGCGCGTCAGGGCGCGGCGGGAGACGGCGTGATCCGCCGCTCCCCGGTGTAGACGTTCATCGAGCTGCCCCGCACGAACCCGATGAGCGTCAGGCCCGTCTCGGCGGCCAGCTCCACGGCCAGCGAGGAGGGGGCCGAGACCGCGGCCAGCACCGGGACGCCGGCCATCACCGCCTTCTGGACGAGCTCGAAGGACGCCCGGCCGGAGACCATCAGCACCGTCGAGGACAGCGGGAGCCGGCCGTCGCGCAGTGCCCAGCCCACCAGCTTGTCCACCGCGTTGTGCCGGCCCACGTCCTCGCGCACGCACAGTGCCCGCCCGTCAGGCGTGAACAGGCCCGCGGCGTGCAGCCCGCCGGTCCGGTCGAAGACCCGCTGGGCCGAGCGGAGCCGGTCGGGCAGGGCGGCGACCACCTCGGCCGTCACCGGAGCCGGATCGTCGTCCACCCGCCACGCCGCCACCGTGCGGACCGCGTCGAGCGAGGCCTTCCCGCACACCCCGCAGGAGGAGGTGGTGTAGAAGTTGCGCTCCAGCGAGGTCAGGGGCGGGGAGGTGCCGGCGGCGAGCCTGACGTCGAGCACGTTGTAGGTGTTGCTCCCGTCCTGGGTGGCGCCCGCGCAGTAGCGGATCGCGGCGATCTGCTCGGCGGAGGTGACCACCCCCTCGCTGACCAGGAAACCGGCCGCCAGGTCGAAGTCGTCGCCCGGGGTGCGCATGGTGATGGTGAGCGGGCGGCCGTTCAGCCGGATCTCCAGCGGCTCCTCCGCCGCGAGCACGTCGATCCGGTGCGCGACCGCGGTCTCGCGCAGCTTCATGACCCGCCGCTTGACGGTGACCCTACCCATCGGCGGGGGACGCCTTCGCGGTGTTCTGGACGTGCTGGTAGCCGAAGCGGCCCTTGATGCACAGGTTGCCGTGGGTCACCGGGTTGTCGTGCGGCGAGGACACCTTGACGATCCGGTTGTCCTGCACGTGCAGGGTCAGGTTGCAGCCGACCCCGCAGTAGCTGCAGATCGTCGTGGTCTCCGTCTGGCGTGACTCGTCCCAGCTGCCCGCCGCGCGCATGTCGAACTCGGTCTTGAACGACAGCGCCCCCGTGGGGCAGACCTCCACGCAGTTGCCGCAGTAGACGCAGGCCGAGTCGGTCAGCGGCGCGTCGTGCTCGGTGGAGATCGTCGCGTCGAAGCCGCGGCCGGCCACCGAGATGGCGAAGCTGTTCTGCCACTGCTCACCGCAGGCGTCGACGCACTTGTAGCACAGGATGCACTTGGCGTAGTCGCGCACGTAGAGGTCGTTGTCGACCTTCGCGGGCTGCGCGACGGTGGCGGCCTCCTCGCCGAAGCGGTCCGGCCGGGCGTCGTACTCCTCGATCCACTCGGCCGCGCGCGGCGTGGTGGACAGGTCGACGGTCGAGGCGAGCAACTCCAGGACGATCTTCCGGCTGTGCCGGGCGCGCTCGGTGGCGGTGCCCACCACCATGCCGGGCTCGACCCGGCGCGAGCAGGCCGGGGCGAGCGTCCGCGAGCCCTCCACCTCGACCACGCAGACCCGGCAGGCGTTCTTGGGGGTGAGCGTGTCGCCGTAGCAGAGCGTCGGGATGTCCTTGCCCGCGGCCGAGCAGGCGTCCAGCACGGTCGAGCCCTCGGGCACCCGGACCGGCTCTCCGTCGACGGTCATGTCGATCAGCCGCCGGGGCGGCGGAAGGGGGATGCTCATGATGCCTCCGAGGGAGAGAAGACGCCCAGCCGGTCGATCGCCGACTCGACGGCGTTCCAGGCGGTCTGGCCGAGCCCGCAGATCGAGGCGTCGCGCATCGCGCGGCCGACCTCGCGCAGCAGGGCGAGGTCGCCGTCCGAGGGACGGCGGCGCAGCCGGTGCAGGGCCTCCTCCTGGCGTACGGTGCCCACCCGGCAGGGCACGCACTGCCCGCACGACTCGTCGCGGAAGAACTCCGCGATGCGCAGCAGGATGCGGGCCAGGTCGACGCTGTCGTCGAGGACGAGGACCACGCCCGAGCCCAGGACCGTGCCGGCCGCGCGGGTGCCCTCGAAGGTGAGCGGGACGTCGAGCTCGTCCGGGCGGACGAACCCGCCGGCCGCGCCGCCCAGCAGCACCGCCCGGAGCGTCCCGGTCGCGCCCCCGGCCAGCGCGAGCAGCTCGCGCAGGGTGGCGCCGAACGGCACCTCGTAGACGCCCGGCCGGGCGACCGTGCCCGAGACGCAGAACAGCTTGGTGCCCGTCGAGCCCGCCGTGCCGGTCGCGGCGTAGGCGGCGGCCCCGCCGGTCAGGATGGGCAGCACGTTGACCAGGGTCTCGACGTTGTTGACCACGGTGGGCTTGCCGAACAGGCCCTTCTCGACGGGGAAGGGGGGCTTGGTGCGCGGCTCGCCCCGGTACCCCTCGATCGAGTTGAAGATGGCGGTCTCCTCGCCGCAGATGTAGGCGCCGGCACCGCGCCGGATCTCGATGTCGAAGGCGAAACCCTGTCCCATGACGTCGTCGCCCAGCAGGCCGCGCGAGCGGGCGACGGCGATCGCGTGGGTCATGCGGCGGATCGCCCGGGGGTACTCGCCGCGGATGTAGAGGTAGCCCTTGCGGCAGCCGGTGGCGTACCCCGCGATGGTCATCGCCTCCACCAGCGCGTAGGGGTCGCCCTCCATGACCACGCGGTCCTTGAAGGTGCCCGGCTCGCTCTCGTCGGCGTTGCAGACCAGGTAGTGGGGGTGGTCGGGCTGGCGGGCCGTGGCGTCCCACTTGCGGCCGGTGGGGAACGCCGCGCCGCCCCGGCCGACCAGACCGGCCTCCAGCACCTCGCGGATGACCCCGGCGGGCCCCAGCCGGACGGCCTCGCGCAGCGCGGCGTAGCCGCCCGCGGCCCGGTAGTCGTCGAGGCTCGCCGGGTCGACGGCGCCCACCCGGCGCAGCAGCACCAGCGACGGGTCGCCCGCCTGCGGGACGGCGTGCTCGGCGGGCGGCTCCTCGCGCTCGGCCAGGGCGGGGCCGGCGGTGACGTCCATGCCGCTGAGGCCGCCGAGCCTGCTGAGGTCCGCCGCGCCGTTCGAGCCGTTCGAGCCGTTCGGCCCGCCTGTCCCCGCCGAGCCGTTCGCGCCGGCCGGGGCGGGCTCGGCCGGGCCGTAGACGGTCGCCCCGGGGATCTCGCCCGCCTGCAGGGCCAGGGCGGCCGGTGCCCGCTCGCACAGGCCGAGGCAGGGGCTCGGCTGCCAGGACATGCCGGGCGGGCCGAGCCGCTCCTCGGCGGCGCGCCGTACCGCGTCGGCGCCGCGCGCCTGGCAGGCCAGGTCGGTGCAGACGTGCAGCACCCGCGCCGGCCGCGGCTTCACCGAGAACAGCGAGTAGAACGTCGCCACGCCGTACGCCTCGGCGGGCGGCACGGTCAGGCGGCGGCAGATGTAGTCGAGCGCGCCCTCGCTGATCCACCCGATCCGGTCGTTGACCGCGTGCAGCGCGGGGAGCAGCAGGTCGCGCCGTTCCCGTGCGCCGTGCCCGCCCACGGCGACGCGCATGTCGCCGACGGAGCGGGCGCCGCCCTCCCAGCCGGATTCGGGCGGGCCGAGGAGCGCGTCGACGGCGGCGCGCTCCTCGGCGGAGGGTGCGGCGTCGCGGAACCTGAGGTCCATGCCGCCGTCACCCGGCCTTCGCGGGCACGAGCCGGTCGATGCGCACCGCGGCGGCCTTGAACTCCGCGGTGCCCGCGATCGGGCAGGTGGCCTCGATGGTCAGGGCGTTGGTGTCGACCTCGTCGGGGAAGTGGAAGGTCATGAAGACCAGGCCGGGGCGCAGGCCCGGGTCGATGTGGACCGGGGCGACCACCGAGCCCCGCCGGGAGCTGATCCTGACCTCCTCACCGGGGCTCACCCCGAGCCTGGCGGCGTCCTCGGGGGAGAGCTCGATGTTCTCGCCCCTGCGCAACGGGGAGGCGAACCCCGAGGACTGGACCCCGGTGTTGTAGGAGTCGAGGCGGCGGCCGGTGGTCAGCCGGAGGGGGTACTCGTCGTCGAGCAGGTCGACCGGCGGGGAGTGCCGCAGCACGGCGAACGGCGCCGGCCTGCCGCGCCTGGCCGGGTCGGTCTCCCACAGGCGCGCGTGCAGGAAGGGCGGTTCGAGGGAGTCCTCCGACGGGCACGGCCACTGGATGCCCTGCAGCTTCTCCAGCCGCTCGTAGGTCATGCCGGTGTGGGCGGGGGAGAGGGCGCGCAGTTCGTTCCAGACCTCCTCGGCGCCGTCGTAGCGCCAGTCGTGGCCGAGGCGGCGGGCCAGCTCGCAGAGGATCCAGATGTCGTCGCGGGCCTCGCCCGGCGGCCGGAGCGCCTTGCGGACCCGCTGCACGCGCCGCTCGCTGTTGGTGAAGGTGCCCTCGCTCTCGCACCAGGCGGCGCCGGCGGGGAGCACCACGTCGGCCATCTGGGCGGTCTTGGTCAGGAAGATGTCCTGCACGACCAGGTGGTCCAGCATGCCCAGCCGCTTGATGCAGCTGAGGGAGTCGGCCTCGGACTGCACCGGGTTCTCCCCGATGATGTAGCAGCTGGTGACCTCGCCCGCGCCCATCCCCTCCAGCATCTCGGTGAGGTTGAGGCCGTAGCGGGGCTGGATGGGGGTGTTCCAGGCCCGCTCGAACTTGGCGCGAACCTCGGGATCGAGGATGTCCTGGAAGCCGGGGAGCCGGTTGGGGATGGCTCCCATGTCGCCGCCGCCCTGCACGTTGTTCTGGCCGCGCAGCGGGGACAGGCCCGAGCCGTAGCGCCCGACGTGGCCGGTGAGCAGCGCCAGGTTGATCAGGGCGCGCACGTTGTCGGTGGCGTTGTGGTGCTCGGTGATGCCGAGCGTCCAGCACAGCTGGGCCCGGTCGGCCCTGGCGTAGGCGTGCGCGAGTTCGCGGACGGCGGCCGCGGGCACCCCGGTGACCTGCTCGGCCACCTGGAGCGTCCACGGCTCGACCGAGGCGGCGTACTCCTCGAACCCCTCGGTGGCGCGCTCGATGAACGAGACGTTGTGCAGCCCGGAGTGGATGATCTCCCTGGCCACCGCGTGGGCCAGCGGGATGTCGGTGCCGACGTTCAGGCCCAGCCACAGGTCGGCCCACTCTGCGGTGCCCGTGCGGCGGGGGTCGACCGCGAACATGCGGGCGCCCTTCCTGATCCCCTTGAGCACGTGCTGGAAGAAGATCGGGTGGGCGTTGCGCGCCGCCGACCCCCACATCACGATCACATCGGCGTCCTCCACCTCCTGGTACGAGGAGGTGCCGCCGCCGCTGCCGAACACCGCCGACAGGCCCGCCACGCTCGGCGCGTGGCAGGTGCGGTTGCACGAGTCGACGTTGTTGCTGCCGACCACGACCCGGGTGAACTTCTGGGCCACATAGTTCATCTCGTTCGTCGAGCGGGCGCACGAGAGCATCACGAAGGAGTCGGGGCCGTGCTCGGCGACGTTGCGGCGGAAGCCCTCCGCGGCCCGGTCCAGTGCCTCGTCCCAGGTGGCCCTGCGCAGCACGCCGTCCTGACGGACGAGGGGATGGGTGAGCCGGTCGTAGTGTTCGGCGCGGTCCTTCTTCATGACCTCACCTTTCGTCAGAATTCTGTATACGGTCTACGGTATGTCGGCTCAGCCGGTAGCGGCAAGGTCCTGCCGCACCCGCTCGTCCAGGAGATCGGCGACCGCGTGGATCGCCCGCAGGGTGGGTACGTCGGCCCCGGTCAGGTCGGCGAGCTCCACCACCGCGGCGAGGATGACGTCGAGCTCCAGGGGCTTGCCCTTCTCCAGGTCCTGGAGCGTGGACGTCTTGTGCTCCCCGGCCCGTTCGGCGCCCGCGAGCCTGCGCTCGATCGAGATCGCCGGGTCGCAGCCGACCCGGCGGGCCACCTCGACGGTCTCGCGCATCATGGTGACCACGAGGTCGCGCGTGTGCCGGTGCCGGCAGATGCCCGCCATGGTCGCCCGGGTGAGCGCGCTGATCGGGTTGAAGGCGATGTTGCCCATGAGCTTGATCCAGATGTCGCGCCGCAGGTCGGCCTCCACCGGGCACTTGAGCCCGCCCGCGACCATGGCCCCGCTGAAGGCGGTGCAGCGGGGTGAGAGCGAGCCGTCGGGCTCGCCGATGGAGAACCGGGTGCCCTCCAGGTGGCGGATCACGCCGGGCGCCTCGATCTCGGTGGCCGCGTAGACCACGCAGCCGATGGCCCGTTCCAGCGGCAGCGCGGCGGTGACCGCCCCGCCGGGATCGACGCTCTGGATGACATGGCCCTGGTACGGGCCGGGCAGCCGGTGGAAGTACCACCACGGGATGCCGTTCTGGGCCGCGATGATGCCGGTGGTCTCGTGGAGCAGCGGCCGGATCATGGGGCCGGCCGCCGCGTAGGAGTTGGCCTTCAGGCCGAGGAAGACGTAGTCCACCGGGCCGACCTCGTACGGGTCGTCGGTGGCGCGGGGGTGGGCGGTGAAATCTCCGCGCGGGCTCAGCACGCGCACACCCGACCTGCGCATCGCCGCGAGGTGCTCCCCCCGGGCGATCAGATGCACCTCGGCGCCCGCCCTATGCAGGGCGGCGCCGACGTAGGCGCCGATGGCGCCGGCGCCAAGAACAGCGACTTTCACGAAGAGGCTCCGTTCTCGCGTCCATAGTGCATTCGGTATACAGTATGGAAAAATTCCGGTCAAGGAGCCGCCGATGGCCGTCATCCGACCTGTCACCGACCATGCCCCGGCCCGGGAGGCGGCCGGACAGCCGCCGCCCTCCCGGGCCGGGTCTCCCGCGCCGCTCCCGTGGGAGACCGCCCGCGCGGTGGCGACCTCGGCCGCGGAGCCGCTCGCCCCGGCGGACCTGCCCCTCCACCGGGCGCGCGGCCTGCGCCTGGCCGGACCGCTGCGTGCCCTGGTCCCGGTGCCCGGGGCCGACGTGGCCGCGATGGACGGCTACGCGGTCGCGGGCCACCCGCCCTGGCGGGTCGTCGGCCTCGTGCTGGCCGGCGGGGCCGCCTACGGCGCCGCGCTCGCCTCCGGCACCGCCGTCGAGATCGCCACCGGTGCCCCCGTCCCCGAGGGCACGGACGCCGTCCTGCCCTACGAGGCCGCCACGCCGGCGCGCGGGGCGGTGACGGGGGCGATCGAGGCGGGGCGGCACGTCCGGCGGCGGGGCGAGGACTGCCCGCGGGGGACCGTCGTGCTCACGGCGGGGGCGCTCGTCACGCCCGCGGTGCTCGGCCTCGCCGCGGGGCTGGGGCATGACGTGCTCCGGGTACGGCCGCGGCCCGTGGTGTCGGTGCTGGTCACCGGGGACGAAGTGGTGACGCTCGGGCTTCCGGGGCCCGGCCGGGTGCGTGACGCGATCGGCCCGATGCTCCCCGGGCTGGTCGAGTGGGCGGGCGGCCGGGCCGAGGCGCCGCTGTGGCTGCCCGACGGCGCCGCGGCCCTGGCCGGCGCGCTCGCGGGGGGTGAGAACGGGCCG
>NZ_BAAAVI010000007.1:0-76234 GCF_039534445.1 Streptosporangium fragile
GCGCGGGGCGCGGGTGCGCGTGCACGGCCGCGACGGCTCGGCCAGCGACTGGAGCGCATGGTCGTGGGCGGAGGCGGGGCTGCTGGAGGCGGCCGACTGGCAGGCGAGGGCAGCAGCGCCGCCGTGGGACCTGCTCGCCGACACCGACGGCCCGGCGTCGTTGCTGCGCCGGGACTTCACCCTGCGCGGGCCCGTCGAGCGTGCTCGCCTGTACATCACCGCGCACGGCACGTACGAGGCCGAGATCAACGGCCAGGTCGTCGGCGACGACGTGCTCGCCCCCGGCTGGACCAGCTACCACCATCGCCTGCGCTACCGCACCCACGACGTCACCGCCCTGCTGCGCGAGGGTGTCAACACGATCGGCGCCACCCTCGCCGACGGCTGGTGGCGCGGCCGCATCGGCTTCGCCGGCGGCAGGTCCGCCGTCTACGGTGATCGCACCGCGCTGATCGCCCAGCTGGAGATCACCTACGCCGACGGCACAACGGACACCGTCGCCACCGACAGCGCCTGGCGCTGCGCGCCCGGCCCGGTCACGGCCGCGAGCCTCTACGACGGCGAGACCCACGACGCCCGCCTGCTCCCCGACGGCTGGTCACGGCCCGGCTTCGACGCCTCCACCTGGCTGCCCGCCGAGGTCCTGCATCACGACCCGGCTCTTCTGGTCGCGCCGACCGGGCCGCCCGTCCGCCGCACCGAGATCCTGCACCCGGTCGGCGTCCTCACCGGCCCGGACGGCGAGACCATCCTCGACTTCGGGCAGAACATCGCCGGACGGCTGCGCATCCGCGTGCAGGGCCCGGCCGGGCACACCGTCTCGCTCCGCCACGCCGAAGTCCTGGACAACGGCGCCCTGGCGCTGCGGCCGCTGCGGCACGCCGCGGCGCACGACCGCTACATCCTGCGCGGCGACGCCGAACCCGAGACCTGGGAACCGCGCTTCACGGTCCACGGCTTCCGCTACGCGCAGATCGACGGCTGGCCGGGGGAGCCACAGCCGGGGGACATCGTGGCAGTCGTCTGCCACACCGACATGCGCCCCGTCGGGGACTTCGACTGCTCCGATCCGCTGCTGAACCGGCTGCACGCCAACGTCCGCTGGAGCATGCGCGGCAACTACGTCGACCTGCCCACCGACTGCCCGCAACGCGACGAACGCCTCGGCTGGACCGGCGACATCCAGGTCTTCGCTCCCACCGCGGCCTTCCTCTACGACTGTGCCGGACCGCTGACGTCCTGGCTGGCCGACCTCGGCGCCGAGCACCGCCGTCACGGCACCGTCCCGGTCTTCGTCCCCTGGATCCCACTCGAACCCGTCCCCGACGTACTGCCGACTGCCGCCTGGGGTGATGCGGCGGTCGTGGTGCCGTGGACCCTCTACCAGCGCACCGGCGACCTCGGCCTGCTGCGGGAGCAGTACCCGAGCATGAGCGCGTGGGTGGACCAGGTCGCGGGCCTGGCGGGGGAGAGCTTCTTGTGGGACACCGGGCCGCAGCTCGGCGACTGGCTCGACCCGACCGCGCCGCCCGAGCGGCCCTTCGAAGCGCGGACCGACCCGTCCCTGGTCGCCACCGCCTACCTGACGTACTCCGCCGGCCTGGTCGCCGAGACCGCCGCACTGCTCGGCCGCACGGCCGACGCCGCCCGCTATCGCGAGCTGGCCGAGCGGGTCCGGGCCGCGTTCGACGCCGCATACGCCACGTCGGAAGGCAAGGTGACCGGTGACTCGCAGACCGCCTACGCCCTCGCCCTGCGATTCGGGCTCCTCGCCGGTGAGGAGCGCCGCGCCCGCGCCGGCGAGCGCCTGGCCGAACTCGTGCGGGCGAACGGCCACCGCATCGGCACCGGCTTCGTCGGCACCCCGCTCATCTGCGACGCCCTCACCGACGCCGGCGCCGTCGAGGACGCCTACCGGCTGCTGCTGCAGACCGAGTGCCCGTCCTGGTTGTACGCCGTCACCATGGGCGCCACCACCATCTGGGAACGCTGGGACAGCATGCTCCCCGACGGCGCGATCAACCCCGGCGAGATGACCTCCTTCAACCACTACGCGCTCGGCGCGGTCGCCGACTGGATGCACCGCACCATCGCCGGGCTCGCCCCGGCCAAGCCCGGCTACCGGCGGCTCGTCGTCCGTCCCCGTCCCGGCGGCGGTCTCACCCACGCCCGCGCCCGCCTCGACACCCCGTACGGCCGGGCCGAGGTCAGCTGGGAACGCACCGGGGAAGAGCTGACGCTGGCCGTCGTCGTGCCCGCGAACACCACGGCCGCCGTCCACCTGCCCACCGATCCGGACACCGCCGTCGACGTGGGGGCGGGACGTCACGTCTTCCGATGCGTGCCCGGAAGGGCGACCCGGTGATCCACGCACACGAGTTCCAGCACCAGAGGCGGACGCTGCGCGCCACGGTGCACGTCCCCGAAGGCGACCGATTCAGCCCCGGCACGATGAGCGGGGTCATGACTTGCCTGGGTGTGGCGTGGGTGTTGTGGGGGTTCGCGACTCCAGCCATCTCCGACCGGATCGGGCGTAAGCCGGCGCTGATCGGGTTCACGGCGCTGGCGGTGTGCTGCCCGCTCGCCGTGGTCTACGTCGAGAGCCCCGTGCTGCTCGGCGCGATCATGGTGGTCACCTACACCGGGCTCGGCTGCTTCACGCTGTTCATGGCCACGATCCCGGCCGAGACGGTGCCGCGCGCGGCACTGGCCACGGCGCTCGGCGTGATCATGGGTGTGGGCGAGCTGGCCGGGGGTTTCCTCGGGCCGATGATCGCGGGCTGGGCGTCCGACCAGTGGGGGCTGCAGGCCGCGATGTTCATCGCCGCGGGCGGCGCGCTGGTCGTGGTGGCGCTCTGCTTCGCGCTGAAGGAGACGGCTCCCGCCGTGCTGCGCCGCCGCGCGGCTGCCACGGGGGCCGAGGCCGGGGCGGCCGTATGAGGGCGGCGGTCTGGTACGGGGCCAAGGACATCCGCGTCGAGGACGTGCCGGTGACGCCGCCCGGCCCCGGCGAGGTGACGATCCAGGTGGCCTACTGCGGGATCTGCGGCAGCGACCTGCACGAGTACGCCGACGGGCCGCACGCCATCCCCGTGGGGGACCCGCACCCGGAGTCCGGGGTGGCCGCGCCGCTCGTCCTGGGGCACGAGTTCTGCGGAACCCTCTGCGAGGTCGGCGGCGGTGTTCGAGCCGGCCGCCGTCGCCCTGCACGCGGTGCGCCGGGCCGGGATCCGCCCCGGAGAAACCGTCGCCGTCCTCGGTCGGACGGGGCGCGGCGCGAGAGGGCGCGCTCGTCGCCGCGCTGAGCTCCCTGCTCGGCGGGCTGGCCGCGTTGCGCGGCGGGCACGAGCCCGCCGACGCCGAGCGGGCCGTGCTCGACCTGCTCAGGCAGCTCGCCGAGGAGCGTACGGGCGGGCGGCCGGGACCCGACGCCTACCGGTCGCAGCTCATCGTGGCCGAGGACTACATCGAGCGGCACCTGCACGACCCCTGCCTCGGAGCCGCCCAGGTGGCCGGGGTCATGGGCATCTCGGTGCGGCACCTGGCGCGGATCTTCGAGTCGACCGGCAGGTCTCCGGCGCGGCACATCATGGAACGGCGTTTGGCCAGGGCGCATCAGGAGCTCACCGGACCCGCGGCGCGCAAGACCACGATCGCCGACGTCGCGCACCGGTGGGGGTTCTCCAGCCAGGCCCACTTCGCCCGCCTCTTCCGCGCCAGGTTCGGCCTCACCCCGAGCGAGGCCCGCGCGGAGGCGACGAAGTAGCCGACACAGCCGAAGGAGAGCAGCGCGAACATCCGCCGGTGCGGTACAGGGCTCCCGCGGCGACGTCCGGGGAGCCCGGGACCGATGCCGGGAGCGGGTCAGAGGTCCAGGTCCGAGCGGCCGAAGCGGTCGCGCAGGAAGCGGCCGTGGTCGCGCAGGGCCTGCTCGTCGCCGTGGTGCACGGCCTGGGCGACCTCGCGGAGCTTGGCGTCCAGCAGGTCGAGCTGGGAGAGCAGCTCCTCGTGGGCGCTGCGCTCGCGGCCGGCCCGCCGGGTGAGCGCGTAGCCGCGGGGCAGGTTCGCGTACGCCTCCAGACCGGCCGGCAGGTAGGCGCGGATCGTCTGCGAGACGATATGGAGGTGGTCGGGGGAGGCGGTGAGCACCTCGGCCCGGTCCAGGATGCCACCGAGCACGCCGGCCAGGTCGCCCAGCCTGGCCCGCACGTCGTCGGGGAACCGTTGCGCGCCCTCCACCTTACGCAGCAGCGCGTCGAGGTCGGCCCGGAGGCCGGCGGTCTCGACCTCGGCGTGGGAGACGCGGAGGCGCACCCGGTCCGGCGGGGCGAGCAGCGCGCCGACCCCGTACAGCCCGGCCACCACCACCGGCCAGTACGCCCCCGCCAGGCCGAGGAAGTGCGCCGCCAGACCGGCCAGCGCCAGCGCGCACCCGGCGATGTTCCGGGTTGAGCCGAGGTACCTCAGCACCCGCTCACCGGACACGACGGCCCCCGCCGCGCGCCCGCCGCGGGACCGGGGCCGGCGCGCCCGTCCCCGCCCGGTGCGCCGCGTCCCGGTCACTGGTAGCCACGGATCTCCTTGAACGCCGCGGCCAGCGACCCGGTGCGGGCGTCGAAGACGGCGCCCCGGGTCAGGGTGGCGACCTTGGTCATCTCCTCGACGTCGCTCTCGCCGAACAGCACGACGAATGTCCGCACCCGCCGCAGCGCCTCGGGCAGGGTCCGGTAGAACTCCTCGAAGTCCTCGTAGGAGGCGCCGTCGGTGTTCTCGCCGTCGGTCATGAGCACGATCGAGGTGTAGTGGTCCAGGCCGCCCGAGGGCGCCTGGACGTAGGCGGACTTCAGCCCGTCGTAGATGGCGGTCCCGCCGCTGGCCCGGAGCCCTTCGGCGTAGGACCTGATCTCCGCCAGCACCGGCTGCGGATCCCGCTCCGGCAGGAGGAACGTCCGCGGCGGCCCGGCGCCGTCGTTGAAGGGGATCATCACCACGTTCTCCCGGCTGCGGAACCGCGAGAACACGCCGGAGGCCGAGGTGTCGGCGCCGGTGAGCGTGACCAGCGCCCGCCGGAGCGCGTCGATCCGCTCGCCGCTCATCGACCCCGAGGTGTCCAGGACGAACAGAGCCCGGGCCGGGACCCGCACCTCGTCCAGGTAGGCGGTGATCAGCCCGTCGGCGGCGCTCCTGCGGTTGGGGAACGGCAGCTCCAGCAGCGGCGCCGAGCCGAACTCGGGGCCGGGGCGGACCTCGGGCACGATCGGCCGCCGGTGGGTGACGGTCATGATCTCCCGCTGCACGCCGGGCGTGCGCAGCCAGGAGGCCAGCCTGTCGTACAGCTCCTTCTTGCCGGGCTCGGCGGCGGCCAGCAGGGTCAGCGGGTAGTCCGCGGTGACCACGCCGTCGCTCGGGTACACCAGGGTCAGGCCGTCGAGGCCGAGCAGCACCGACTCGTAGTTCACGATGCCGTCCACCCCGCCCTCCTTCGCGTAGGCGTCTGCCAGCCAGCCGGAGGAGCCGGAGGTGAGCCGCTGGGCGGAGAAGAACTCCTTCAGCTTCGGCGTGACCGCGGAGATCTGCTCGGCGGTCAGCGCCCCGTCGGCGTCGGACAGCGCGGCGGCCACCCCGACCAGCGCGGAGAAGCCCGAGTTGGAGGAGGCGGGGCTGGTCATGCCGAAGGTGAAGCGTCCCTCCCGGGCCGCGGTCGCGATCCGCTCCCAGGTGACGCCCCCACCGGTCCAGCCGAGCTCCCGCGCCTTGGCGGTCTTCAGGCCCAGCACCACCGGAGAGGCCATGATCTTGGTCTCGGTCGAGAGCCGGGCGGCCGCGCCGTCGACCAGCGACAGGTAGCGGTTGGAGGAGAACCAGACGGCGTCGTAGGCGCCGTCCGCGCCGCCGCTCGCCACCTGCTCGGCGCCGTCCAGCGTGCCGGCGTAGGAGACCCTGACCTTCACCCCGGACCGCCGCAGCAGCGGCTCCATGTCCTTGACCTCGCTGCCGGCCAGCACCCGCAGCACGTCGGGGCCGTCCTCGGCCTCCCCGGAGCCTCCGGGGGCGGAGCACGCGGCCAGCGCCAGGGCCGCCAGCAGCGCGAGCGCCGCCGCGGTCCGGCGCGGGCGGCGGCCCCCGGGCCCCACCGGCTCCCCGTGTCCTCCCGGCGCCGCGCTCCCGTCCGGGTGCGCGGCTCCCGGGGCGTCCGGCCCGCTCACGGCGTGTCCTCCCGGCGGGAGCGCTCCAGGTACGTCCTGGCGTGGTCCAGTTCGACGCTCAGGCTGTCCACGGTCGTGGCCATGCTCTCCACGGCCTTCGCGCGGAAGGAGTCGATCATGTCCATGGTGGCGTAGACGTCGTCGAAGGCCTTGCGCAGCGATTCCATGTCCACGGCGGTCGAGGCGGCCCGGGTCTGGACGGCGCCCGCCTGGGTGCGCAGCATCTCGCCGGTCGCCTGGATGAGGTCGCCGGTGGTGGCGTTCAGCGCGGAGATCTGGTCGAGCACCAGCTTCTGGTCGGCCAGGGCCTGCGCCACGGTCACCGCGGTGCGCAGCGCCGCGACGGTCGTGGTGGCGGCCCGGTCGACGCCCTTGCTGAGCTCCAGGTTGTTCTTGCGGATCAGGTCGAGCGCGAGGTAACCCTGCACGGAGACCGCCAGCTGGGTCAGGATGTCCTGGTGCTTCTGCCGCACGGCGAACAGGGCGTCCGAGCGGAGCGCGGTGGCCCTGTCCGGGTCGGTGACGTCCAGGGTCAGCAGGCGCTCCTCCAGCGCGGCGTCAAGCGTGGCGGCCAGCACGGCGTACTCCTGCAGGCGGGTCATCGCCTCCCACAGGTTCGCCTTCTCGCCCTCGATCGCGGCGTTGTCCCGCAGCAGCTCGTCCTGGCCGGAGCGCAGCGCCCTGATGATGTCGTCCAGGTGCTTCTGGGCCGACTGGTATCTGGCGAAGTAGTCGCGCAACCGGTCGCCGAAGGGGATCAGCCCGAGCAGCCTGCGCGGGCCGCTCGCCGCCTGCTTCGGGTCGAGGTCGACCACGGTGCGGCGGAGCGCGACCAGCTGCCCCGCCACCCGGCTCTGGGCGTCGGCGGCCTCTCCCCGGGCCGAGGCGAGCGCCGCCACCGGGCGTTTCAGCATCCGGCCGGCCACCTGTGAGGCGGCGCGGATCTCACCGTCGCCCATCGAGGAGATGTCGTGCACCTTGCGGGTGAAGCCGGGCGCCCGGTGGTCCGTCGCGGCCAGCTCCGCGGCGAACTCCCGGGCCTTCGCGTCCAGTTCGGCCTCGCGTTCCCCGGAGAGCGGGAGCATGGTGGCCGCCTTCTCGGCCGGGACGGCGGCGACGGGAGCGGGCGGGGTGAGCGTCAGGTCGCTCTCGGCCACGTCAGGATCCTCCTTCGGCCTGCGGTACGGCGCCGTCCGCGTAACGGCGCTCGATGTGGGCGACGAGTTCCTCCAGGTGCTCGTACGTGGGCGGTTCGACCACGTCCACGAGGTCGCGGGCGGCCGGCGCCCGGTGCCCGGCGACCAGGGCGGCGAAGGCCCCGGGGTCGGCGGTGCGGAACCCGTGCCGGGCGGCGAGCGCCCGCAGCTCCGGGTCGTCGGTCAGCAGCCGTCCGACCTCGGCGGCCCGGGGGGTGAACGGCACCAGGGTGTGCTTGCTCAGCACGGTCGGCGCGGGGTAGATCAGCCGCATCTCCGGGCGGATCGAGCCGTCGCCCGCGAACACCCGCGACAGGTACTGGGCCTCGTAGATCATGACCATCGGCGTCTTGCCCGACCCCATCGCCAGGTAGTCGGTGAACGGCGCCTCGGTCGACGACTGCGAGTAGCCCTGGTCGAGGAAGAGCGGCGCGACCGCCTCGGCCACCTCGGGGACCCGGGCCGAGGAGGCGACCACGTCGTCGCCGTTGGCCACGTAGGAGGCCATCGCCAGGTACATCGCGGCGGAGTTGGAGGTCCTGACATCGGTGGTGGTCAGCAGCATCCGCTTGCGCGCCGGGTAGGCGGTGTTGCCGGGCAGCCGGTCCCAGCGGGTGCCCTTGGCCACCAGCTTCAGGTATTCGCCCATGTCGAGCACCTGGTGGCCGCGGCCCGAGTCGCGCACCAGCCCCGCCCCGGTCAGCACCTCGGCGATCGGCTGGAACGTCGCGATCGCCATGGGGGAGTAGAAGGGGGAGAAGGTCTGCGCGACCTTCCTGTCACGCTTGATCTTCTCGGCCGCCGGGAGGCTGGAGGGGAACGCGAACGCGTAGTCGTCCAGCGTGACCTCGGTCGCGATCTGCCGCGATCCGGCGGTGTCCACCTGGACCCGGAGCCCGTGCTTCTCGAACGCGGCGCGCACCCGGGGGTCGTCGAAGAACGCTTTCTTCTCCGAGCCGATGACGCCTCGCACCACGGCGGGTCCGGCGCGCCGCCCACCGTCCCCGTCCCGGCCGCCCAGCACGACCGCGGCCACGACGGCGGCGCCGAGCAGGAGCGCGAGAGCGATGCCGATCGGCCTTTTCATCACACTCCTTATCCCGTGCAAAGCCCCTATGGGGGGAATTATGAGATCGCCGGGAAAGGCACGTGCGCTGCTTATCCGGGTAGGCGACAGAATTAGGGGGCTGTTCATTCGCTCGTCATTCAGGAGGGTGCGGCGCATGCGCATGAGGTCGTGGCTGAGCGGGCTGGACCGGCGGCTGTTCGCCAGGGTGGCGGGCGCGAGGCTGCACGGCCTCGAACGGGCCGTGCCCGTGCTGTCGCGCGCGGCCGACAACTCGCTCCTGTGGGCGGGGCTGGCCGGGGCGCTGGCGGTCAGCGGCCGCCGGCCGCTGCGCCGCGCGGCGACCCGGGGCCTGCTCGCGATCAGCCTGGCCAGCCCGCTGGTCAACCTTGTCGGCAAGCAGGCGTTCGGCCGGAACCGGCCGTCGGTGGACGGGCTTCCGCTGCCCCGGCTGGTCAGGATGCCCGTCTCGGCGTCGTTCCCCTCGGGCCACTCGGCGTCGGCCGCCGCCTTCGCCACCGCCGTGGCCCTGGAGGCGCCCCGCGTCGTCGCGGCCCCCGTGGCGCTTCTCGCCGCGGCCGTCTGTTTCTCCCGGGTCCACACCGGGGTGCACTATCCGGGCGATGTGCTCGCCGGAGCCGGGATCGGCCTGGCCGCCGGGCTGATCACCCGGCGCATCTGGCCCGACGCCGCCGAGGCCGGGCACGCCCGGGCCGCCCTCACGGCGCCCTCCGTGCGGCTCGACCCGGAGGGCGAGGGGGTGGTCGCCGTGGTCGACGGCTCCACGGGCGACGCCACGGCCGCCACCGGGACGCTCCGGGCCGCCCTGCCGAACGCGGAGATCGTCGAGGTGGAGCCGGGCGCGGACCTGGCCGCCGCGGTGCGCCGGGCCGCCTCACGCGCCAAGGTGCTCGCCGCGGCGGGCGGGGACGCCGTGGTGAACCTCGCCGCCCAGGAGACGGCGGGCGGGGCGACCCCGCTGCTGGTCGTCCCCACGGACGCGAACGCCCGTTTCGCCCGCACGCTCGGCGTGGAGAGCGTGGAGGAGGCCGTGGACGCCTACCGGCGTGGCGACCTCGTGGCCGTCGACGTCGCCGAGGCGGCCGGCCGGACCTTCGTCAACACCGCGAGCCTGGGCGTCTACCCCGCGGTGGTGGAGCGCAGGGAGCGCCGGCAGGGCCGTATCGGCAAGTGGCCGGCCCTGCTCTGGGCCATGGCGGAGGTGCTCGGCTCGGGCGGTGCGCAGCCCGTCGAGCTGGTCGTGGACGGCGTGCCCCGGCGGGTCTGGATGGTCGTCGTCGGCAACTGCCGCTACGAGGCGCGTGGCGCCGCGCCGACCCGGCGCCAGCGCCTGGAGGACGGCCTGCTGGACATCCGCGTGCTCGCCGCCGCGGACCGGCTGCCCCGGTTGCGCGTCTTCCTCAGCCTGTTCGCCGGCCGGGTGAAACTGTCGCGCCACTACCAGCAGTGGCAGGCCGACACGTTGCGGATCTCGTCGCCGTCGGGCCGGCTGACCCTGGCCCGCGACGGTGAGACGTTCGGCGCGTACGGCGAGGTCGAGTTCACCAAGCGCCCCCGCTCGCTGCTCGTGATCCGTCCGGGCGGCTGAGCCCCGCCCCCGCCCCCGCCCCCGGCCGCGGGCCGGGCGGGCGACGCCCGCCCGCCACCGGGCGGTGCGGGGCCTCCGTGTACGGTGTCGCTCGGATCCGATCCCGTGGCGATGCGGGAAGCGTTTCCACCTGGCCGACGCTCGTCTCGCACACCTCTGCCGGAGTGGAACTCCGGAGCGGCACTCTGAGAACCGGGGAGGACTGTGGCAAGGGGGGAGACGCGGCGCGCGATCCTGGCGGCGGCCCTGAGGATCGTGGCCGAGTCCGGGCTGGACGCTCTGACGGTCGGCCGTCTCTCGGAGGTCTCGGGGGCGTCCAACGGGAGCATCTACCATCACTTCGGCAGCCGGGGCGGGGTCGTCGGAGAGCTCTACCGGGAGAGCTTCGCCGATCTCGTCGGCGCCATGACGCCCGCCCTCGACGGGCGCCCGGCCGAGGTCGTCGTTCCCGAGCTCGCCGGCCGCTTCCTCGACTGGATCCGGGCCAACCCGGTCAGGGGCGGCTTCGTCTACCTGGCCTCCGCCCGGGGGGTACCCGGGGGCGAGGGGCCGGCCGCGTTCAAGGCCGAGGTCATGGCGCCGCTGGCGGCCTGGTTCGGCGCCCGCGCCGCCGCGGGGGAGGTCAGGGCCGTCCCGGTCTGGGCACTCGACGCGGTCGTCATGGGCCCGGCCCACGAGTGCGCGCGCCGCTACCTGGCCGCGCCCGGCTCCTTCGACCTGGATCTCGCCCGGGAGGAGGTGACCCGGGCGGTCTGGGCCATCGTCCGGCCCGGCTGACCCCTCTCGTGGCCGGTCACTGCCGTTCCTGCGGCCCGTCGGGATAACCCGGTGGCTGCTCATGGAGAGACAGGGCATCCTGGTCGAGGGCTCTGAGCCCATGCCTTTGTTTGACGGACAGTGATCGATACCGAAATAGTTGGACAAGTGACTGCCCCTCGTACCCTCACCCTCACCATGGTCACCCTGCTGACCCTCACCGCCTGCACCTCCACCGTGGACGACCCCGTGGTCGGCCCGCCCGTCGCGGGAGGTGTCGCCGGAGCGAACCGTTCCGGCGACGGGCAGAACTCGGCGCCCCCCAGCGCCGCGGCGCTGACGCCCGACCAGTACCGGGCGGAGCTGGAGGAGGCGCGCGGACCGGTGCGGAAAGCGGTCAAGAGGCTGGCCGGGACCACCAAGCTGACGAACCTCGGCAAGCGGCTGGGCGAGACCGCCACCGCGATCGACGGCGCCGTCGAGCGGCTGGCGGCGCTGGCCCCGCCGGCCGAGGTGAAGGCGCAGCACGACGCCTACGTGGAGGCGCTGCGCGGCCTCTCGGTCGCCTTCGGCAGCGCCCGGCAGGACGCCGAGGCGCAGCATGTGTGCACCGGCCCGGCCGCGCTGAGCAGGATGGGCAAGGCGGGCGAGCTGGCCGACGTGGAGAAGGCCGCGGAGACGCTGGCCGGATACCCGGCGGGCGTCATCTCGGTCAAGGTGGCCGGGGAGCGCAAGCGCCGCCTGCCCAACGGCAGGCTCATCACCTCCGAGGGCCTCCCGGGACGGGCCTACCTGGAGGTGAAGAACGGCGGCAAGCAGGACGCCGTGATCGTGCTCGTCCGCGGCAGTAAGAAGGCCGTGACCGTGTACGTCCGCGGGAAGTCGAAGTTCAGGATCCAGGGGGTCCGGGACGGCAACTACAAGGTCTACTACTCCACCGGCGAAGACTGGGACTCCAGGGCCCGCACCTTCACCCGGACGTGCTCCTTCGAGCAGTTCGGCGAACCTCTCCGGTTCAAGACCAGGCAGGTCGGGACGCAGATCTCCTGGGACAACTGGACGATCACGCTGCGCTCCGCCACGGGCGGCAACGTGCGGCCCAAGACGGTCAAGCCGGGCGACTTCCCCGCCTGACCGTGTCGTCCCCTGGCGCCGGCCGGGCGCCCGGGGACGACACGGGAAAACGAAGACCGCGATCTCTCGACGAGATCGCGGTCCGGGTCGTCCCCCCGAGCTCGGATCAGGTCGAGAAGAGCATGCCCACCCAGCTGCGCTGGCGGTGGTGGCCGTAGTGGCCGTGGTGCGGAGCGCCCCAGGCGGGAGCGCCGTGCACCGGCGGCGGCGGCGGGGGCGGGGGAGCGGCGTGGAACTGGCTCTCGATACGGGTCAGCGTCTCAAGCTCGCCGTAGTCCAGGAAGATTCCGCGACAGCTCTCGCACTGGTCGATGTGAACGCCGTTGCGCTCGTACGTGCGCATGGCGCCCCGACACTTCGGGCACTGCATGTGGTTGGTCTCCTTGCTCGGACATGGTTACCGACGTAACCACAACCTACTGCGTGGGCACACTATGGCAGGCGCTTCGGAACTGGACAATTCTGAGACACGCCTCCACGAGGATCTGCTCGACCTCGTCCAGCGGGCGCCCCTCCCGCTCCGCCGTGGCCACCGCCGCCGCCGTGAGCTGCACGGTCATCGCCTGCGCCGGGATTTCGAGCCGCCCCCACGGGTCGCCGGACGGCGGGACGGCGATCCCGCCCGCGGCGCGGTAGGCCGCCAGGAAGCGGTGCCATACCGCCGGTTCGAGCAGGCCGGCGGCGAACCAGGCGGCCGGCCGCGCCAGGTCCCACGCCGGGTCGCCGAGGCCCAGGTCGTCGACGTCGATGAGGATCCACTCCTCGGGCGCGCGGACCAGCTGGCCCATGTGCCAGTCACCGTGGGCGAGGGTGCCGGGGGCATCCCCGCCGGTGGGGCCGGGCTCGGGCAGGGTGGCGAAGGCGCGGCGCACGGCCGATCCGGCGGCGGAGTCGCCGTCCAGCCGGGCCACGGTCGAGGCCACGCGCGCGGGGCCGCCCGCCGCCCGCAGCGGGGGGAGGTCACCGGCCGGTACGGCGTGCAGCCGGGCCAGCAGCCGGGCGGACTCCTCCCAGGGGGCCGCGTCCGGGTCGGCGTGGTCGACCGGAGTCCCGGCCGGCCAGACGGTGACCAGCCGGTCCGCGACGGTCATGACCTCCTCGGTCACCGGCTGCAGCATGATCCCGCGCAGGGACGGGTGCGCGGTGGCGCGCACCCGCTCGGCCAGCGCCTCCGGCTCAGCCCCGGGGGAGTGCGCCTTGACCACCACGGGACCGGCCCGCAGGATGACCACGTCCGGTCTGGTCGGTAACACGGTGCCGGGGGTGCCGCCGTACCGGAGTCCGATCCGGTTCAGCCCGTCGATCAGATCGTCGCTGTCCATCCGGTAAGTGAACCACCGAGTCCGCCCGGCGCGTGAACCGGTGATCCACGGTGCCGCCGCGGGCCGCGTAGGGTGCGGGACATGAGGATCGGATTCGCGGTGCCGGTGTCGGGGTCGTGGGCGACGCCGGCCAACATGGTGCGCGTCGCCCGCCGGGCCGAGGAGCTCGGATACCACGAGGTGTGGACCTTCCAGCGCCTGCTCTACCCGCGTGGTCATCCGATGGGCCCGGTCTACCGCAGCGTGCACGACCCGGTGGTCACGCTGTCGTACCTGGCGGGGGTGACCGGCCGCATTCGGCTCGGCGTGGCCGTGCTCAACATGCCGTTCGTCTCTCCCGCGCTCATGGCCAAGCAACTGGCGAGCCTGCAGGCGGTCTCCGGCGGGCGGCTGGACGCCGGGCTGGGGCTCGGCTGGCTGCCGGAGGAGTTCGCCGCCTCGGGGGTGTCGCCGGAGCGGCGCGGGAGGCGCGCGGAGGAGTTCATCCACCTGCTGCGGCGCCTGTGGTCGGAGGAGACCGTGGAGCACCGGGGCGAGTTCTACCAGCTGCCGCCCGTGCACCAGGATCCCAAGCCGCTCTCCCCGCCGCCGATCCTGCTCGGCGGGTCGGCGGAGGTCGCGCTGCGCCGCGCGGGGCGGCTGGCGGACGGCTGGATCAGCTCCAGCCGCGAGGACCTCGAGCGGATCGAAGAAAAAATCTACATTGTAAAGGAAGCGGCCGAGGGGGCCGGGCGCGATCCCGGGGCGCTGCGGTTCGTCACCCGGGGCGTCACCCGGATCCGCCCGCCGGGGGCGGCCGGGCGCTCCCCGCTGACCGGCTCGTTCGAGGAGATCCGGCGGGACGTGGACGCGCTCGCGGCCAAGGGGGTCACCGACGTCTTCCACGACCTCAACTTCGACCCGGAGATCGGCTCGCCCGACGCCGACCCCGAGGAGTCGATGCGCCGGGCGGAGGAGGCCCTGGAAGCGCTCGCGCCGTGACCAAGCGTTTGGTTCGATAGGTGCATGAGGGAACGGGAGATAGCGGATCGTCTGGAGATCGGCGAGTTACTCGCCCGGTACGCCTACGCGGTGGACACCGGAGACTGGGAGCGGCTCGATCTCGTCTTCACCCCTGACGCGGTGATCGACTACACCTCGGCCGGCGGTATCCGGGGCACGCGGGACGAGGCGCGGCGGTGGCTGGCCGAGGTGCTGCCGACCTGGCCGGGGCGCCAGCACCTGATCGGGGCGATGAGCGTCAGGTTCGACGGGGACGAGGCGGCGGTCACGGCCTCGTTCACTGACACGCTCTCGCCGTCGAGGGACATGGTCGCCGCCGACGCCGCCGGGCTCATCCGGGGCGGTGGGTGGTATCACCACCGGCTGGTCCGCACGATGTACGGCTGGCGGAGCAGGGAGCTGATCGAGGAGCAGACCTGGCGCACAGTGCAGTAGCCGGCGGGTTGGTGTCCGAATAGTCCCACTGAAAGTGGCATGCGAAGGAACGAAGATCTTGCGGGGTGTATAGGTTTATCTGGGCAGTTCGGTATGTGTGGGGCTAAGGCGCGGTGTTCATCCGATACCTGTCATCCTTGTCCCGTACCTGGCGGGCTTCATGACGGGAGAACGGTGGACGTGCGCAAGCCGATCGAATGCTGGTTGTCGGACATGGACGGCGTGCTCGTCCACGAAGGACACCCGGTTCCCGGTGCCGACGAGTTCATCCGCCGCCTGCGCGAGTCCGGCAGGCGGTTCCTGGTGCTCACCAACAACTCGATCTACACCCCGCGCGACCTGGCCGTCCGGCTGCGCGCGGCCGGCCTGGAGATCCCGCCGGAGTCGATCTGGACCTCGGCGCTGGCGACGGCCAGGTTCCTCGACGGCCAGCGCCCCGGCGGCTCGGCGTACGCGATCGGCGAGGCGGGCCTGACCACCGCGCTGCACGAGGTGGGGTACGTGCTGACCGACATCGACCCGGACTACGTGGTCCTCGGTGAGACCCGCACCTACAGCTTCACCCAGATCACCCGCGCCATCCGCCTGATCGAGGGCGGCGCCCGGTTCATCGCCACCAACCCCGACCCGGTCGGGCCGTCGAACGAGGGGTCGCTGCCCGCGTGCGGTGCGGTCGCGGCGATGATCACCAAGGCGACCGGGGTGGAACCCTACTTCGTGGGCAAGCCCAACCCGATGATGATGCGCAGCGCGCTGCGCGCCATCGACGGGCACAGTGAGAGCACCGCCATGATCGGCGACCGGATGGACACCGACATCGTCTCCGGCATGGAGGCGGGGCTCCACACGATCCTGGTGCTGAGCGGGGTCGTGAGCAAGGACCAGGTCGACCGCTATCCGTTCCGCCCGTCCCAGGTGGTCGACTCGGTCGCCGATCTCATCCCGATGATCGACGGCGATATCTGACGCGAGCTGTCAGGTACGGCTGCCAGGCTGTCGGCATGACGCGTATCTACCTTGAGATCGGTGTGAGGAAGGTCTTCGCCTGCTCCGTGGAGTGGCCCGGATGGTGCCGGATCGGCAGGTCGGAGGAGGAGGCGCTGGACGCCCTGGAGGCCTACGCGCCCCGCTACCGGGTGGTGGCCGAGCGGGCCGGCCTGGTGTTCGAGCCGGGCGACCCGGTGGTGGTCGAACGGGCGAAGGGCGGCAGTACGACCGACTTCGGGGCCATCGAGGCGATCCCGGAGCTGGACGCCGAGCCGGTGGGGGAGGCCGAGGCGGGCCGGACCGTGGCCCTGGTCAGGGCGGCGTGGGAGCTGTTCGGCGAGGCCGCCGCGGTCTCGCCGGAGGAGCTGCGCAAGGGCCCGCGCGGCGGCGGCAGGGACCGCGACAAGATGGTCGCCCACGTGGTCGAGGCCGAACGGGCGTACGCCCGCAAGGTCGGCGTCCGTCACCGGCCCTTCCGGGACGCGTCCGGCCTGGCGGCGATGCGCGCCGAACTGGCCGGGGTGCTCGCCCGCCCGTCCGGGGGCGAGCCGGTCGTCGAGGGCGGCTGGCCGGCCCGCTACGCCGCGCGCCGCATCGCCTGGCACGTCGTCGACCACCTGTGGGAGATGGAGGACCGCCGCACCTGATCCCGGGCGGAATCGCGCGGGACGGGTCTCCCCGGCACCTAGCGGGTGGCGCCCTGGTGGTCGTGCTTGAGGCAGGTGAGGAAGAAGTCCTGGACATCCTCGGAGAACAGCTCCGGCACCTCCATCGCGGCGAAGTGGCCGCCGCGCTCGAACTCCGACCAGTGCCTGATGTCGTACAGCCGCTCGGCCAGCGGTCGCACCGACTGCGTGATGTCGTGCGCGAACACCGCCACGCCGACCGGTACCGGGCACGGCTCGGTCCCCCGCGGGGTGTCGTGGTGCAGCCGCGCAGAGGAAGCCGCGGTGGCGGTCAGCCAGTACAGCGAGACGTCGGTGAGCATCCGCTCGTCACTGATGTGCGAGCGGGGGTCGGTCCAATGCGCGAAGCGCTCGGCGATCCAGACCAGCTGGCCGACCGGCGAGTCGGTCAGCGCGTAGCCGATGGTCTGGGGGGTGAGGGCCTGCAGAGCCTGGTACGGCGGACGGTTCGCCATCAGCTGCCTGACCTTGTCCAACCGGGCCTCGTCCGTTTCGGACAGCTCGAGGTCGGCGTCCGGGACAGGCCGGGTCGGGAGGTAGTTGACGTGCACCCCGACGACCCGCTCGGGTGCCACTGCGCCGAGCGCCAGGGAGATGCCCGCGCCGAAGTCGCCGCCCTGCGCGCCGTAGCGCTCATACCCAAGACGGCGCATCAGCTCGGCCCAGGCCCGCGCGATCCGGACGATGTCCCAGCCGCGCTCGTGGGTCGGCCCGGAGAAGCCGTACCCCGGGATGGATGGGATCACCAGATGGAACTCGCGTGACAGCGGCTCGATGACGTCGAGGAACTCCAGGAACGAGCCGGGCCAGCCGTGGGTGAGGATCAGCGCGAGCGCGTCCGGCTTCACGGACCGGACGTGGACGAAGTGGATGTTCTGGCCCTCGATCTCGGTGGTGAAGTGCGGGAGCCCGTTGAGCTCGGCCTCGTGCTCGCGCCAGTCGTACCCGGTCCGCCAGTGTTCGGCGAGCTCCTTGAGCCGCGCCAGCGGGAAGCCGTAGTCCCACCCGGCGTCGGCGACCTCGTTGGGCCAGCGGGTGCGGGCGAGCCGGTCGGCCAGGTCGTCGAGGTCGGCCTGGGGGATGTCGATGCGGAACGGCTTGATCATGGCCTCAGCTCCGGGAGTATTCATTCGTCAACATAATGTTAGGGACGCTAACGTTTGTTCCGTGAACGATAGCACAATCATTAGTGCGCCAAACGATTCGTTAGACTTGTCACATGGAGAACCCGTCCGAGGAGACGCCCGCCCGGTGGGAGGGCCTGCCCAGCTGGCTGCTCGGCCAGACCGCCAACCACGCGCACCGCCTGGTGGGCGACGGGTTCTCATCCGTCGGCGGCCGCGGCTACCACTACCGCCTGCTGGCGACGCTGGAGGAGTCCGGCCCGGCCAGCCAGGCCGCGCTGGGCCGCCGTAGTGGCATTCACCTCAGCGACATGGTCGCGACGATCAACGAACTCGCCGATCGCGGACTGGTCGAGCGCGCCCCGGACCCCTCCGACCGGCGGCGCAACATCATCTCGCTGACCTCAGCGGGCAGGCGGCAGCTGCGGCGATTGGAGGAGCGGCTGGCCGAATGCCAGGACGAACTGCTGGTTCCGTTGTCACCCGAGGAGCGACAGCAGTTGACCGAGCTGCTGTCCAGGCTGTTGGATCACCACAACCGGCGAACCGGCACCCCTGAAGAGCCGTGGCGCTGACTGGGAACACGCGGATGTCAAGGCCCGTCCCGCCGCCCGACGGGGGTCGGATCTCGTCGTCGTCCTCGGCGGCGTCCGGGCCGCGGATGGCGCCGGGGGCGAGGTCGGGCAGGAGGAAGCTGTAGGCGCCGTGGACATCCGTCCCACTTCGGGCCTGACAGTCCGGGCCCTGGCCTCGTATTGTCGACGGATCAAAGACTCAGGACACTAGGGCTGGTCCCGGCGCAGGCGCTTGAGCTCGGAGCGGTGTTTCTTGGCGGCGATCCGCCGCTCGACGGCGCCCCTGCTGGGCTTGGTCGGCCGGCGTTTCCTGGGCGGCGGAGCGATGGCCTCGCGCAGGATCTGGGCCAGGCGCATTCCGGCGGCCTCGCGGTTGCGCAACTGGGAGCGGAACTCCGAGGCGGCGATGGTGATCACCCCGTCGACCAGGCGGGGGCCGAGGCGTTCGAGGGCGCGGGCTCTGAGGGCCGGGCCGAGCGCCTCGGTGGCGGCCAGGTCGAAGCTCAGCTCCACCCGGCTGTCGGTGGTGTTGACCCCCTGCCCGCCGGGTCCCGACGAGCGGGAGAAACGCCAGCCGAGCTCGGCCTCGGGAATGGAGATCGAGCCGCTGATCCGGAGCGGGCCGGGCATGATCGTGGTGTCCTTCGCGTGGGAGGGGCGCTCTGGTCGGGCGCGGTCTCAGGGTAGCGAGCGGGTACGGGCATTGATCAAATGGTTTATGCCCGTTTGGTGGGCGTTGATGAGTTCTGCGTCGCCGGGGTTTCCGCCGGTTCCGCCGTGGCCTTGTGGCACCGGGCTTCATCCGCCACAGTGGCTCGGGGCGGGCCGCGGGCGCCCGCGACGCAGGCGCATCCGTAAACCGGGAGGCGGGGGAGCATGGGCGCGATCGTGGGCGTGCACGGGATCGGGAAGTACCGGTACTACCGCGACGCCGGGAACTCGGTCACCGGCGCGGCCGCCGCGATGCGCGACAAGTGGGACCGCTACCTGCACCGGGGGCTGACCGGCGGCAGGTCCCACACCGGGGAGCGCTACATCGCCGAGATCGCCTACTACGCCCATCTGCTCGGCGAGCGCAAGGACGACTCCCCGCGCGCGGTGCAGGCCATGGACGCGGGCGCGCAGGAGGTCTTCGTCGCCTGGGCCAGGCAGCTCGACACGGTGGGGGAGGGGCTGACCGGGGCCCTGCACCGGGTGACCGGCTGGCTCCTCGACCGCCTGGACGCGGGCGCCGCCGGCTTCGCCGGGTTCTTCTGCCCCGAGGTCGCCGCGTACATGGCGGCCGGAAGCGACGCCCGCGCGAGGTGCCGGGCCGCCGTGGCGGAGGTGATCCGGCGCAACCGGCCGAAGGTGGTCATCGCGCACTCGCTGGGCAGCGTGGTGACGTACGAGACGCTGTGGGCCCACCCCGATCTGGAGGCGGACCTGCTGATCACCCTCGGCAGCCCGCTCGGCATGCGCAATGTGATCTTCGAGCGTCTGGTGCCCGCCCCGGTCGGCGGCCGGGGCGGGCGGCCTCCCGGGGTCCGGCGCTGGGTCAACATCGCCGACAAGGACGACATCGCGGCCATCCCGCCGAACCTGCGCGGCTGCTTCACCGGTGTCGACCAGGAGGCGCTCGTCGACCTCGACTGGATCGACTTCCACACGGCCGAGAAGTATCTGGGCTGCGGTGCCCTCACCCCCCATCTCACGCCGTACCTGAGCTGACGGCCGGGGGCACGCCTTCCGCCGGGGCCGGGCCCCCGGCCCGGCGGTGGCCGTGTGGTGGCCGTGCGGTGCTGTGCCGTGCTGTGCGGTGCGGTGTCGTGTGGTGGCCGTATGGCGCCGTGTGGTGGCCGTGCGGCGCCGCGTGGTCCCCGTTCCCTGCCCGGTCCGGCGTGTCCTGCCGGTCCGGGCCTCGCTCCGGCCCGCCCGCCGGGCGGCCACCGTGCGGAGGGCGGTCCTTCGCCGGGATGTCGTCCGCCGGTCGGGTGGTGTTCAATCACGGTGGGTAATGCGCTTGCCCGTGCAGCGGTTGTTCACCCCGCCTTGATGCGCAGGCTACGACGGGGAAAGCTCGGACGGCTGCACTGTCGGTGTGGAGCAGACGCCGTCACGCAGAGTGTTCCTTTCCGCTGCCGCCGCCGGTGCGGGCGGTCTGTTGCTGACCGGGGCGGGGCTCGGCCCGAGCAGGACCCTGGCCCGCGACCCGTTCACCCTCGGCATCGCCTCCGGTGACCCGTCCGGGGACGGGGTGGTGCTGTGGACCCGCCTCGCCCTCGACCCGCTCGGGCTGAACGGCCGGGGCGGGATGCCGGTCCGGGACGTGGAGGTCCAGTGGCAGCTCGCCACCGACGAACGGTTCGCCACGGTGGTCCGCAGGGGCACCGAGACCGCGCGCTGGAAGCGGGCGCACAGCGTCCACGTCGAGCTGGAGGGGCTGGAGCCGGGCCGGGAGTACTTCTACCGCTTCCGCGCCGAAGGCCACCTGTCGCCGGTCGGCCGCACCCGCACCGCGCCGGCCGCGCTGTCCCCGCTGACCTTCGCCGTCGCCGCCTGCGCCCACTACGAGCACGGTTACTACACGGCGTACCGGAGGCTGGCCGAGCAGGAGCCCGACCTGGTCGTGCACCTGGGCGACTACATCTACGAGTACGCGCCCCGGGGGTACACCGCGCCGGGCGGCAGCGTCCGCCGGCACACCTGGGGGAAGTGCGCCACGCTGGCCGACTACCGGATGCGGCACGCGCAGTACAAGAGCGACGCGGACCTGCAGGCGGCGCACGCGGTCGCGCCGTGGCTGGTCGCCTTCGACGACCACGAGATCGAGAACAACTGGGCCGGCGACGTCTCCAGCACCGGCGCGCCGTCCTTCGCCCGGCGCAGGGCCAACGCCTTCCAGGCCTACTACGAGAACATGCCGCTGCGCCGCTCCAGCGTGCCCGGCGGGACCTCGATGCGGGTCCACCGGCGGGTGGACTGGGGGCCGCTGGCCCGTTTCCACCTGCTCGACACCCGGCAGTTCCGTGACGACCAGGCGTGCGAGGACGGGATCAGGGCGGGCTGCGACGACCGTCTCGACAGCGGGCGGACCCTGCTGGGGGAGGACCAGCGGGGCTGGCTGCTCGACGGGCTCGCCCGGTCCGACGCCCGCTGGAACCTGGTCGGCCAGCAGATCCTGATGGCCCAGCGCGACGCCAAGGCCGGTCCGGGTACCGAGGTCAACATGGACTCCTGGGACGGCTACGCCGCCGAGCGCACTCGCCTGCTCACCGGGTTCCGCGACTCCGGCGCGGCCAACCCGGTCGTGCTGACCGGTGACGCGCACATGCACCACGCCGCCGACCTCAAGCTCGACTTCGACGACCCCGACTCGCCCCGGGTGGCGGTGGAGCTGGTCACCTCGTCGATCGCCAGCGACGGTGACGGCTACCGGGACGAGGCGCGTGTCGCCGAGACGATCGCGGAGAACCCGCACATCTCCTATCTCGACCAGCGTCGCGGCTACCTGGTCTGCCGCCTCGACACCGAGGAACTGCGGGCCGACTTCCGGACGCTGGACTACATCAGCCGCCGTGGCGCCCCGGCGAAGACGGGCGCCAGGTTCACCATCCCCGCCGGCCAGTCGGCTCTGACCTGAACCGCAGAGGAATTTCGCGATAGTTGTTGGATGATGCGGCTTATGAGTCCTTTCGCCATGAGGCTCACCGCCGCGGCCGTCGCCGCCGCGATGGGCGGCACCGTCCTCGTCCAGAATCCCACCCCGGCCGCCGCGACCGCGCCCCTCGCGGCGGTCGCGTCCCCCGCCGGGGCGGCGACCCCCGCCGCGGCCGGGTCCGCCGTCCGGACCGCGGCCCCCGCCGACTTCCGCTACGAGATCTCCTTCCCCAAGCACGTCCGCCGCGGTCAGTCCCTCGTCTTCACCGTCAAGATCCGTAACCGCAAGGCCCGCGGCCAGCACTACGTGGCGCTCGTCGGCGACTTCCCCGGTCGCTTCCGCAAGATCAAGGTCGTCTCCAAGCCGCGCAGCGTGAAGTGCGGGGTCAAGCGCCTCGACCTGTCGTGCTGGATCACCTCCCTGGACCGGGGTGACTCGACGACGGTGCGGGTCCGTGCCTGGGCCGGCTCCCGTCGTGGCACGGCCACCGTCCGGTTCGGCGCGATCGTCACCGACGACCCGAAGGCCGACTTCCGCAAGCTCGCCAAGGAGGCCCGCCCCACCATCAAGGCCAGCACGCGGATCCGCTAGTGGCACTTCGTCGGGTTGACTTGATCCTGGGTATCGGGTTCGGCATGCCGCTCCCGTGGACTTGGGGGAGATCGAGTGGCTGCGGGGTGAGCGGTCGCGTTCGTGGCCGAGGAGTGGGACGACGACGCCGAGCGCCGTGCCGGGACCGGGATGCCGGATGAGGTCAGACACCGGGAGAAGTGGCGGCCGGCCGTTGATCTGATCGGCGAGGCGATCGGCCGGGGCCTGGCCCCGCAGGCACGCGACGGCCCAGAGCGGGCTGCTCGGTGGTGGTAAGCGATCAGTGGCCCGGTGGCGGAGCCGGCCGATCGTCTCAGGGATGCTTGCCCGCGCCCCGCAGAGCGGAGGACATGTTCGAGAGCGCTGCTCTTGAAATCGCCAATCCCTGATGAGAGCATTGCTCTCGAAATGAAGCAAAGCTCATTCTCTGGAGCAGAGCTCATCCCCTGTTGTTCGGAGTCCCCTCATGAACCGTGTCCGGCTTGCCGCCCTGTCTTTCGCCGTCGGCGGGATCCTCTTCCTGCTCTACCAGTCCGTCCGGCCCTACGCCGACGAGACCGCCCTGGAGGGGGCCGCAGCCATGGCCTCCCCCGCATGGGTGACCGCCCATCTGGCCGCATCGGCGGGGTTCATCCTTGCCACATTGGGACTACTCGGCCTGCACCTGGCGCTCGGCGCGCGCCTCACCCTTCCCGGGGCGGTTGTGGCGTGGATCGGCGCAGGGCTGGCGCTGCCCTACTATGGCGCCGAGACGTTCGGGCTCAACGTGATCGGCGCGCGCGCCGTACGGGACCAGGACGCCACCCTGCTGGAGCTGGCCGAGCAGTTCCGCTTCGCGCCCGTGGCGGTCACCATGTTCTTGATCGGCCTGGCGCTGCTCGCGATCGGCGTCATCACGGCCGCGGTGGGGGTCTGGCGCTCCGGCGCCCTTCAGCGGTGGAGCGGCGTCCCACTGTCGGTTGGGTTCGCCCTGTTCATCCCGCAGTTTTACGGTACGCCCGCGCTCCGCATCACCCATGGCGCGCTGCTCGCCGTGGGCGGGCTCTGGATGGCGTACAACCTGTGGCGGACGGGGGCCGGGATCAGCCGGCCTTGATGGCCCCGACCGCGACGAGGAGCACCTGGGCCAGGGCTGCGTGCCGGTCGGAGTGGGCCGATCACCTTGCCCGAGGCCGCGTCCCGGGCGGCGAACAGCGTCGTGGTCCCCGAGCGGACGTACTCCCCGCCGCTCCGGCCCGCGGCTCAGTTGATCTTCGCCAGCAGGGCTTGGCAGGCCTCGGCGCAGGCCCGGCAGGTCTCGGCGCAGATCCGGCAGTGCTCGTGCATGCCGGCGTGCCGGGCGCATTCGTCGGCGCACGAGGTGCACGCCTGGATGCACGACTGCAGTTGGGCGCGGGTGATGTTGGCGTCGTAGCCGGTGTGGCGCGACAGTACCCGGGCCGTGGTGGCGCAGATGTCGGCGCAGTCCAGGTCGGTGCGGATGCACTTGCGCAGGCCGTCGACCTGCTGCTCGCTCAGGCAGGCGTCCGCGCAGGCGGTGCAGGTCTGGGCGCAGTCGATCAGCGCCTGCACCGCGTCGGCGATCAGGCCGCGATCGAGGTTGATGTCCGCCGGATAGGTGTCGATCATTTCGCGGACCGGCATCGTGGACTCCTCTCGTCCGCTGGAGTCGGACATCCCGCTGGTACCCGGATCGCGAAGGAGCGATATCGGCGGCCCGGGAAATGGTTTCTCAAATTCGACGGCGCCTGTCCCGGCCCCGGCCCCGGCCTCCGCCCCCCGCCCCGGGGGGGGGCCCCGGGGGGCCCGGGGCCGGGGGCCGCGGCGGCGCGCAGCTTGCCCATGATGCGGCTCATCGCGTCGACCTCCTCGGGGGTCAGCACATCGTGGATGTACCGCTGTTGGAAGGAAGGAACACCCCATGACCGCGTACTGCCTGTTCGACAACGTGGAGATCAACGACCCCGGCAAGCTCGCCGAGTACGCCCGGCGGGTCCGTGCGGTCGTCGAGCAGTACCAGGGCCGGTACCTGGCCGTCGGCGGCCAGGTCGACGTGGTGGAGGGCGACCGCTCGCTGACCTATCCGGTGCTCATCGAGTTCCCCGACCTGGCCGCGGCGCACCGCTGGTACGACGCGCCCGAGTACCAGGAGCTGAAGGCACTGCGGCATTCCGCCGTGCGGGCCAACGCGATCTTCTTCGAGACGGCGCCCTCGGAGCTGCTCGCGAGCTAGCGCCCCCCGCCCGGCCGGACGGGGGCCCGGCCGGACGAGGGTCAGCGGGCGAGGGCGTAGCGGTCAGCGGGCGAGGGCGTAGCCGAAGAGGGTGCCTTCCCGCGCGGTGGCCAGGGTCTTCGCCGTCGACGGCCGCACACCCGGGTACGAGCCCTTCCTGACGGACGTCCGCAGAAGAGTGAGTCTGCCGTCGCCGGGGGCGGCGACGACCAGCCCGCGGCCGGCGACCGTGGCGAGCGCCCCGCCGAAGTGGCCGCCCTTCCCGGTGAACAGCAGGTTGTGGTTCTTCGTCAGGCCGCCGGACCGGGTGCCGGCGAGCACCTGCACCGCGTTCTCACCCGGCACGCCGATCACCAGCTCGTCGTCCCCGTCGCCGTTGAGGTCCCCGGCGGCCAGGGCGGCGCCGAACCGGTCGAAGTAGCGCGGCTCGCCCTTGAGCGCCCGCTGCGACCAGGCCTCCGAGGTCGCCGTCCGCAGCCCGCCGCGGGAGCCGTACACCACGTCCACCGTGCCGTCGCCGTACTCCATCGCCCGCTGGTTGTCGGTCAGGCCCTCGCCCGGCACCCCGATCGCCAGGTCGTCGCGGCCGTCGGCGTTGAAGTCGCCGGTGGCCAGGGCGCCGCCGAAGGAGTCCCACGCCTCGGCGCGCCCGGTGATCCACGGGCTGTCCTGGGTGAGCAGGGCGGCCTTCCTGCGGCGGACGTCGAGCACGGTGACCGAGCCCTGGCCGTTCTTCAGGATCGTGTCCGCGGGCGCGCCGGCGGCGATCTCGGCGCGGCCGTCGCCGTCGAAGTCCCCGGTGGCGAGCACCGCGCCGAACTGGTCGGTCTCCCGCTCGTTCTGGCCGACCCAGCCGGTCTCCTGCGTGACCATGTACGGTCTGCGCCCCTTGAGCCCGTACACCCCGACCGCGCCGCCGCGCAGCCCCGGGGCACCGATCACCAGTTCGTCGTCGCCGTCCCCGTCCAGGTCGCCGGCGGCCAGCGCGGCGCCGAACCGGGCCGGCCCGCGCTTGCGGCCCAGGTCCCCGGCGTCGATCGTCCTGCCGGGGCGCAGGCCGTCCGGGGAGCCGTGGAACAGCTGCACGATCCCGTCGCCGTCGGCGCCGACCCGGGAGCGGTCCTCCTCGGAGACGCCCACGGCCAGGTCCGCGCAGCCGTCGCCGTCGAAGTCACCGGCCGCCAGGGCCGAGCCGAACCCGTCCCCGGTCTCGGCCTCCCCGGGCACGCCGGGGCTGTCCTGACTGAGCTGTTTCCCGGCGCGCGTGCCGTACAGCACGGTGACGGATCCCGCGCGGGCGTGACCGCCGACCCTCGTGTACGGGGCGGCGACCGCGAGATCGGCCCGCCCGTCGCCGTCGAAGTCGGAGACCCGGCCGGAGCAGGCCCGCACGGTCGTGCCCGCGGTGCTCGCCGTGCCCGCGGGACCCGCGGCACCGGGCGAACCCGTCGAGGCGGCCTCGGCGGGTGCGGCCGGGGTGAGCAGGGAGGCGAGGACGGCGGAGGCGAGGAACGCTGCTCTCATACCGGTGATGGTCGCCGGGCATTCGGACACGCGGCCCACCGGAACGTGAAATCCACGTGGACGGTACGGGTAAAGAACATGCCAGGATTGGACGCATGGAAATCGACTTGGCGGACCTGGATTTCTGGCGGCGGCCGCTCAAGGAGCGGCACGAGGCGTTCGCGCGGCTTCGCGAGCTCGACCGCCCGGTGTTCTTCGAGGAGAAACGCGTCCCGCTGCTCCGCTCGGGCAAGGGTTTCTACGCGCTCGTCCGGCACGCCGACGTGGTCGAGGCCAGCCGCAACGCCAAGGTGTTCTCCAGCGAACCCGGTGTGACCAGTCCCGAGCCGCCCGGCTGGGTCAAGCACGTGTTCGGCGAGTCCATGGTCAACATGGACGACCCCCGGCACGCCCGCCTGCGTCGCATCGTCTCCCGCGCGTTCAGCCCGAAGATGCTGAGCAACCTGCAGGGCGACATCGAGGCCGCGTGCGCGCGGATCGTCGACGACGTGATCGCCTCCGGGCCGCGGGACTTCGTCCGCCAGGTGGCCGCCCGGCTGCCCATCCACGTCATCTGCGACATGATGGGCATCCCCGACGGCGTCCGGGAGCAGGTCCACCGGCACGTCGACATCTCCACCGCCTACTCCGGCGTGCGGCCCAGCCTGGCGCACACCGTCAGGATGGCCGCGCAGAACACGCTCGCGCTGCTCGCCCTGCAGCGCCTGGTGATCAACCTCGGCAGGGAGCGCGCCGGGGCACCGGGCAGCGACCTCGTCTCGGCGCTGGTCACCGCCAACGTCGACGGGGAGAAGCTGACCGACCGCGAACTGGGCTCGTTCTTCACTCTCCTGCTCGTGGCGGGCAACGAGACCGCCCGCAACACCATGGCGCACGGCATCAAGCTGCTCACCGACAACCCGGAGCAGCGACGCCTGCTGGTCGAGGACTTCGACGCGCACATCGGCGGCGCGATCGAGGAGATGGTCCGCTACGTCTCGCCCATCATGCAGTTCCGCCGCACCGTCACCCAGGACTACGACCTGCGCGGCCTGCACCTGAAGCCGGGTGACAAGGTCGTGCTCTTCTACGGCTCGGCCAACCGCGACGAGGAGGTCTTCCCCGACCCCGACCGGTTCGACATCACCCGCGACACCAAGCCGCACGTGGGCTTCGGCGGCCCCGGCCCCCACTTCTGCCTGGGCGCCAACCTCGCCCGCCAGGAGATCAGGACCATGTTCCGGGAGCTGTTCACCCGGCTGCCGGAGATCCGGTCGGTCGGCGAGCCGGAGCTGCTGGTCTCCAACTTCGACAACAGCGTCCGCAGCCAGGCGTTCGCCTTCTGACGTCCGCCCGGCCGGGCCGATCACTCGCCCGGCCGGGGCGCCGTCACCGGGCGGCCCGTTCCCGGCTCCGGCCGGGCCAGGACGTTCTCCCGGATACCGAGGAAGGCGATCAGCGCGGAGACGCCCATCATCGCCGCGCTGACCAGCATCGTCGTGCGGAATCCGGCGGTGAACACCGCGGGGGAGGCGAGGGCCTCGCCGGTCAGGCCGACGAGCGGGGGGATCGCGGCCACCGCGAGCAGCCCGCCGGTCCGGGCGACGGCGTTGTTGACGCCGCTGGCCACTCCCGCGTGGCGATCGTCGACGGTGGCCAGCACGGTCGCGGTGAGCGGCGCGACCGCCGCCGACAGGCCGAGGCCGAACAGGGTCGCCGGGAGCAGCACGTCGACCGCGTACGACGAGCCGGGGCCGATCCGCGCCATCAGCAGCAGCGCGGCGGCGCACAGCAGGATGCCGCCCGTCATCGGCAGCCGCGGCCCGATCCGCCCGGCCACCGCCCCGGCGCGTGACGACAGCAGCAGCATCAGGACCGTCACCGGGATCATCGCCGAGCCGGCCAGCAGCGGGGAGAAGCCCGCCGAGACCTGGAGCTGGACGACCAGGAGGAAGAACACCACGCCCATCGCGGCGTACATGATGAACGTGACGACGTTGACCGCGGTGAACACCCGGGAGGCGAAGACGCCGACCGGGACGAGCGCGTCGGGCGAGCGCCTGATCTCCAGCAGGACGAACGCGGCGCCCAGCACCGCGCCCACCGTCAGCGGGACCGGCAGCAGGTCGATCAGACCGTAGGTGATCCCGGCCAGCGCCAGCGCGGCCAGCACCGCGCCGAGCACGTCGAAGCGGCCGTCGGCCTCGCCGTTCCTGCTCTCCGGCACGTGCCGTACGGCGACCGCCACCACGAGCGCGGCCAACGGCAGGTTGATCAGGAACACCCAGCGCCAGCCGGCCGTCTCCACCAGCCACCCGCCGAGCAGCGGGCCGACGGCCGCGGCCACCCCGCCCAGCCCCGACCAGGCCCCGATGGCCCTGGGCCGGTCCTCGGGATCGAAGGACGCCTGGATGATGGCCAGGGAGCCGGGGGTGAGCAGCGCCCCGCCGACGCCCTGGAGCGCGCGGGCCGCCACGAGCGTCTCCACGTTGGGCGCCAGCCCGCACAGGGCCGAGGCGAGCGCGAACCAGACCACGCCGATCAGGAAGACCTTGCGCCTGCCGTACCGGTCGCCCAGCGAGCCGCCCAGCAGGATCAGGCCGGCCAGCGTGAGCGTGTAGGCGTTGACCGTCCACTGCAGGCCGGCCACGTCGGCGTCCAGGTCGGCGCCGAGCGTGGGCAGGGCCACGTTCACGACCGTGCCGTCCAGCAGGGCGATGCCCGACCCCAGCACGGTTGTGAGGAGCACCCAGCGCCCCGCCGGGGAATTGAGACGGATGTGACCGTTGTCCATAGTGCTCATCATGACCGACCGCCGGCGGTCCGGCGGCGGCCACCGGACCGGGGGTGCGATGCCGGAAGTGTCGGCGATCTCTGGTAGGACATGGGTCCTGTCACGATAAGCCCGACGGGAGCCTCCGATGGACTACTCCGAGTTCAACGACGACGTCGACGGTCTCCACCGCGGAGACTACGCCGGCCTGCCCATCACGGGCCTGCGCCCGCCGGGCGCCCCCATGCCCGCCGCGGGCGAGGCGGCCTGGCGCGTCTCGGCCGACGTCTACGACGCCAAGGAGACCTTCGAGGAGCACTTCGCCCGTTTCGTCGAGACCGTCGACACGACCGGCGTCAGGGCGCTCATCGTCGGCGGCTGGAACGATGCCTATGAGAACGACTCGTCGGTGCCCGTCCGGCTCCTGGTGGAGAACGCGCCGCGCTTCCCGGCGCTGCGCTCGCTCTTCCTCGGCGCGATGCCCTCGGAGGAGTGCGAGATCTCCTGGATCCAGCAGAGCGACGTCACCCCCCTGCTGGAGGCGTTCCCGCTGCTGGAGCGGCTGGAGGTCCGCGGTGGCACCGGGCTGGAGCTCCGGCCGGTCCGCCACGAGCGCCTCCGGGTGCTGCGGTTCGAGTCGGGCGGGCTGCCCGCCGCCGTGGTCCGGGCGGTCGGCGAGAGCGAGTTCCCCGCGCTCGAATACCTGGAGCTGTGGCTGGGCGTCACCGAGTACGGCGGCGACGCCACCGTGGCCGACCTGGCGCCCATCCTGTCCGGCGACCGGCTGCCCGCGTTGAAGCACCTGGGACTGCAGGACAGCGAGATCCAGGACGAGGTCGCCGCGGCGGTGGCGTCCGCGCCGGTGGTGGCCCGCCTGGAGTCGCTCGCCCAGTCCATGGGCGTGCTGACCGACGAGGGCGCGGAGGCGCTGCTGTCCGGCCAGCCGCTGACCCATCTCAAGCGCCTGGACCTGCACCACCACTTCCTGACCGACGCCATGCTGGAGCGCGTCCGGGCCGCCTTCGCCGGCACGGGCGTCGAGCTCGACGTGTCCGAGCAGGAGGAGCCCGACGACGACTGGCGTTACGTCGCGGTCTCCGAATGACCACCCTCACCGTCGTCGGGACGCCCGGGGAGCGGCGGGTGACCATGTTCGCCGACGCGTGCGTCCGGCACGGCCTGGCCGGGCCCGCGGTCGTGTCGTGGACGTCCGTGCTGCGCGGCGAGGAGGTCCGGCTGGCGCCCGGCACGCTCGTGCGGATCGACTCCCCCGGGGAGGACGCCGAGGCCGACGCGCTGCTGCGCGGGCCAGGGGAGCCGTCCCGGGTCGGCGGCGGGGCCCGCTGGCACGCCGCGTTCACCGCCGGGACGGCGCGCGTCCGCGAGGCGGTCGGGCGTACACCCGGGGCGGTGCTGCTCGCCGACCCCGGCGAGATCGCGGTGATGTTCGACAAGCGGCTCTGCCACGCCAGGCTCGCGGCGGCCGGGGTGCCGGTACCGCCCGCGCTCCCCGGGCCGGTCCGCGACTACGCCGAGTTGCGCCGCCGGATGGACGAGGCCCGCTGGGGGCGGGTCTTCGTCAAACCGGCCCACGGCTCGTCGGCGTCCGGGGTCATCGCCCTGCACGCCTCCGGCGACCGGGTCAAGGCGGTGACCTCGGCGGAGCTGACCGGCGGCGAGCTGTACAACTCCCTGCGGGTCAGGTCCTACGAGGACGAGGCCGACCTGGCGGTGATCGTCGACCGGCTGGCCGCCGACGGACTCCACGTCGAGCGCTGGTTCCCCAAGGCGAGCCTCGCCGGACGCGTGATCGACCTGCGGGTGGTCGTCGTGGACGGCACGCCCACCCACGCGGTGGTCCGCGCCGGCCGGTCCCCCATGACCAACCTGCATCTCGGCGGCGGCCGGGGCGACCTCGGCGCGGTCACGGCCCACCTCGGGCCCGACGGCTGGGCGCGGGCGCTCGCGGTGTGCGCGCGGGCGGCGGCCTGCTTCCCCGGGAGCCTGGCCGTCGGGGTCGACCTGATGATCGGGGCCGACTGGCGGGGCCTCGCGGTGGCCGAGGTGAACGCGTTCGGTGACCTGTTGCCCCGGCTGGAGGGCCTGCCGGGCAGCGGCGCCGAAGGGCTCGACACCTACGGCGCCCAGGTCCGCGCGATCCTCGCCCGGTACGCCCCGGTGGGCGCCGGGGCCCGGCACGTGCCGGTGGGCGCCGGAGTCCGGCACGTGCCGGTGGACCCCGGGAGACCGGGGACGACGACGGGAGGACCGGTATGACGGACGGCTCGGAAGCCGGGAGGGGGAACCGGTGCTCGACATGAACGAGGTCGTGGGCGGCCACGACCTGCTGCTGGTGACACTCGACACGCTCCGCTACGACGTGGCCGAGGAGTCGCTGGCGGCCGGGCGGCTGCCCACCCTGGCGCGGGCGCTGCCCGGCGGGCGCTGGGAGCGCCGGCACAGCCCCGGGAGCTTCACCTACGCCGCCCACGCCGCGATCCTCGCCGGCTTCCTGCCGACCCCCGCCGCGCCCGGGCCGCACCCCCGGCCGTTCGCCGCGGCCTTCCCCGGCAGCGAGACCACGGCCCCGGGCACGTGGGTCTTCGACGCGCCCGACCTGCCCGGCGGGCTCGCCAAGGCGGGATACCACACGATCTGCGTCGGCGGAGTGGGGTTCTTCAACAAGCTCACCCCGCTGGGGTCCGCCCTCCCCTCGCTGTTCGCCGAGAGCCACTGGAAGCCGGAGTTCGGGGTCACCTCGCCCGTCTCGTTCGAAGCGCAGATCGCCTGCGCCGAGCGGGCCGTGGCGGGGACGGACGGCCCGGTCTTCCTGTTCGTCAACGTCTCCGCGCTGCACCAGCCCAACTGGTTCCACCTGCCGGGGGCCACCCGCGAGGACGGCGACAGCCCGGCCAGTCACGCCGCCGCGCTCGAATACGTCGACCGCCACATCGGCAGGCTGTTCGCGCTGGTGAGCGAGCGGCGCCCGGGATACGCGATCGTCTGCTCCGACCACGGCACCGCCTACGGCGAAGACGGGTACGTCGGGCACCGGATCGGGCACGAGGTCGTCTGGACCGTGCCGTACGGGGAGTTCGTGATGGAACGGGGGCAGTGGCGGTGACGTCGATTCCCGGCCGGGCGCCCCGGGCCGCGCACGGCACGGAAGCCACGCCTTCGGCGTCTCCCGCGCCCTCCCCGCGCTCCGCGTCCCCGGTGCTCCCGGTGCTTCCGGGTCTCTCCGGGGCCCCGGCGCAGCCGGCCGCCGGTGCCGCCGGCTCGGGCCCCTACCAGGGATACGTCTACGCCTACCCGCACAAGACGGCCTACCGTCCCCTGGACCCGCGCCCCTCGCTGGCCGACGTGTGGGCGGGCGAGCCGCTCCGGCACCTCTTCCTCTACCTGCACATCCCGTTCTGCGAGATGCGCTGCGGCTTCTGCAACCTGTTCACCCGGACCGGCGCCCCCGAAGAGCTCGTCGCCGCCTACCTCGACGCGCTGGAGCGCCAGGCGGGTGCCGTACGCGACGCCCTGGACGGCCCGCGCTTCGCCGCCGCCGCGGTCGGCGGCGGCACGCCGACCTACCTCAGCGCCGCCGAGCTCACCCGCATGTTCGACCTCACCGAGCGGATCATGGGCACCGACCTGACGACCATCCCCATGTCGGTGGAGACCTCCCCGGCGACCGCGACGACCGACCGGCTCGCCGTCCTGGCCGAGCGGGGCACGACCCGGATCTCGATCGGGGTGCAGAGCTTCGTCGACGCCGAGGCCCGCGCGGCGGTCCGGCCGCAGCGGCGGCGACAGGTCGAGGCGGCACTCGGCCGGATCCGCGAGGCCGGGTTCGACACGCTCAACATCGACCTGATCTACGGGATCGACGGGCAGACCGAGGAGTCCTGGCGGCGCTCGCTGGACGCGGCGCTCACCTGGAAACCCGAGGAGGTGTACCTCTACCCGCTGTACGTCCGGCCGCTCACCGGCCTCGCCCGCCGCGCCCGTGACTGGGACGACCACCGGCTCACCCTCTACCGCCAGGGCCGCGACCACCTGCTGGCGGCGGGATACGAGCAGGTCTCCATGCGCATGTTCCGGCTGCCCGGCCGGTCGTCCCCGACCGAGTACACCTGCCAGCGCGACGGCATGGTCGGCCTCGGCTGCGGTGCCCGCTCCTACACCTCCGATCTGCACTACTCCTACGAGTACGCCGTCGCCGCCGGCCAGGTGCGCGCCATCATCGACGGCTACGTGCGCCTCGCCCGCGAGGAGTTCACCGTGGCCAACGTGGGGTTCCGGCTGGACGGGGAGGAGCGGCGCCGCCGCCACCTGATCCAGTCGCTGCTCCAGGCCGAGGGCCTCGACCCGGCCCTCTACCGCGACCGCTTCGGCACCGGGCCGGAGACCGACTTCGGCGGTGACCTGGAACGCCTGGCCGCGCGGGGCTGGCTGGAACGCGACGCTCCGCCACCCGGCGGCGGGGCTCCCCGGCCCGGCTGGCTCAGGCTCACCGCCGAGGGGCTGGCCCATTCCGACGCGATCGGCCCGGCCCTGTTCTCCGGCCGGGTCCGCGCGCTGATGGCCGCCTACGAGGAGCGCTGAGACCGTTGACCGGCACCCCCGGCACCCTCCTCGCCTCCGAGACCCCTGTCGCCCCTGACGCTCCCGGCGCCTCCGCCGTCGCCGCGTCCGGCGCTCCCGGCGCCCCGAGCACCTCGGGCGTCGCCGCGTCCGGGGCCCCGGGCGCGCCCGGCGCGCTCGCCGTCCCGATCCTCCGCGGTCCGGGGGAGCGCGACCACCTGACGATCCTCTACCGGGGGCCGCTGGCGAGCTGCGACTACGACTGCCCCTACTGCCCGTTCGCCAAGCGCCGCGACAGCCCGGAGGCGCTGCGGCGGGACCGGGCGGCGCTGGAGCGGTTCACCGGCTGGGTGGCCGGGCGGGACCACCCGGTCTCGGTGCTGTTCACCCCGTGGGGTGAAGGGCTCGTCCGCTCCTGGTATCGCCGGGCGATGGTCGAGCTCAGCCACCTGCCCCGGGTGCGGCGCGTCGCCATCCAGACCAACCTCAGCTGCCGGACCGGCTGGCTGGCCGAGGCCGACCTGGACACGCTCGCCCTGTGGGCCACCTACCACCCGGGCCAGGTCGCCCGCGGGCGTTTCCTCGCCCGCTGCCGCGACCTGGCGGCACGCGGGGTGCGCTTCAGCGTCGGCGTCGTCGGGCTGCCCGAGCACCTGGAGCACGCCCGGCGCCTGCGGGCCGACCTGCCGGAGGAGGTCTACCTCTGGGTGAACGCCGCCGAGGGCCTGCTCTACACCGACGAGGAGGCGGACGCCTGGACGGCGATCGACCCGCTGTTCCACTACAGCCGGACCCCGCACCGCAGCGCCGGTCTGCCCTGCCGCACCGGGGAGAGCGTCGTCTCCGTCGACGGCGACGGCACCGTGCGGCGCTGCCACTTCGTCCCGGACGTGCTCGGCAACCTGTACGACGGCACCTTCCACCCCAGGGCCATGCCGTGCCCGGCGGCGATGTGCGACTGCCACATCGGCTACGTGCACCTGGAGCCGACCGGCCTCTACGACGTCTTCGCCGGGGGGATCCTGGAGCGGATCCCGGCCCGGCTCTCCCGGTGACCGTCCGCGCCCCCGCCGCCCGTCCCGGCCACGAGCGGGTCGCCGGGCGGCCCGTCAGGTCTCCCGCTCGGGACGGTAGTCGGCCTCGGAGAGCTGGAAGGTCCAGGCCACACCCTCGCGGGCGGTGCGGGTGGCCGGCGGGACGCGCAGCCAGTAGCGGTTGAACGTGCCGTCGGGCTCGGCGGTCGCGTTGACCACCTCCACCATCACCACCGGCTCGTCGTCGTCCAGGTCGATGCGCCACAGGACGCCGGTCTCGTCGCGGTGCACGGGGGTCGCGCCGGACTCGGCGAGGTAGCGGTCGTAGCCGAAGTGTTCCAGCATGACCCGGCGCAGCTCGGCGTTCTCCTCGGTGCGGATGCGCTCGGGGGTCAGGTTCGCGATGGAGGCGCCGAAGTCGGCCGGGACCGGCATGCCGTGCCAGGCGTGCACCGCGAAGCCGTCGGGGAAGACCAGGGCGGGGCCGTCGCCCCGGTGGAGGCGGCCCACGTCGTCGCGGTGCAGCCCGGCCGGGCGCTCGCAGACGAGCGCGACCCGCTCGAACGGCCACCACCAGCCCGCCGACTCCGCCACCCGGGCCAGCCCCGCCACCTCGGGCCGGTCCAGCGCGTCGAACAGCGACAGCCACGGCGCGTCGTGCTGGCCCAGCACCGCGTCGAGCGTCGAGGAGCGCAGCTCGGCCCCGGCGGCCTCGGACTCCGCCGAGGCCGCGACGGCCCGGCGGATCTGGGTGACCAGCCGGTTCACCGGGCGCCACAGACGGTCGCCGGTCAGCGACCAGGCCAGCGGCCACGCCGCGGGGCCGAGCCAGGCGTGCACGTCGGCCCTGGCCCGCTCCCACGGCCGGGTCCGCACCTCGTCACGGACCGACCTGCCGGCGCCGAGCGCGGCGATCGCCCCCACCCCCGCGGCGGGGGACTCGGCCCAGACGATCTCCTCGGGCTCGGGCAGCCCGCCGGTCCGGTAGGCCAGCCGCACACCTTCCTCGGCCGCGGCGCGATCGGCCGGTCCGGAGCGGAAGGCCACCTCCTCCCAGCGGAGCGCGGCGGCGGTCAGGGCGTCGGCGAGTTCGGCGGTGACGGTCGTCTCGGTGGTGACGGTCATGTGGTCTGCTCCTGGGACGGCGGGACGACGGGAGGGCGGGACGGCGCTTGCCGCTCCGGCGCCCCGGTGGGGGAATCACCCGCACGCGGGGCGGCGGGGAACCCGGCCGTGGCCGGCGCGGCGGCGGACCGCGGGCGTGGACGGCGCGGCGGCGGCCGGCGGGTCTCAGTCGGCGACGACGCGGAAGGCGCCGGGGACGTACTCGCGCTGGCGCTGCACGCGGTACCACCCCCTGGGGAGGGGGATCGCGCTGTGCTCCTCGTGGACCACGCGGCCCCCCGAGGGCACGTGCAGGAAGTCGGGGTCCATGGGACGCAGGCCGCGCACCAGTGTGCCCGGACCGACCACCGCGTGCGCGTGGCCGGTGGCCTCGCCCAGGGCGAGCACCAGGCGGCCGCGGGCGTCACGCGGCACGGACGGCGCGGACCGCACCGGGACGGGCACGGCCTCCTCGGCGACGGGGACGATCAGGATGTCTCCCTGGCGGTACATCTCGCTGGCTCCTCGGGTCGGGGTGATCGAAAGCTATTCGTCCCCACCGACATTTCCCGGTTCCCCGCGCAGCGCGCACGGCGGCGGGGCACGCCGCCCCGGCGAGCGGCGTCCGGACGATCGTCATGCGGGCGGGCCCGGACAGCGCCTGCCGGACATCCGGCGGGTCGATCCCTGCCCGAGCCGCAAGGAGCCCGGCCGTGACCGCACTCGCCCCCGAGGCCACCAGCCTCGTCGACCCCGAATTCCTCGCCACCGGCGACCCGTTCCCGCTGTGGCGGTGGATGCGCGACCATGACCCGGTGCACCGGCATCCGCCGGGGGAGTATCCGGGCTTCTGGTCGCTGACCCGTTACGAGGACATCAAGTCCGTCTACCGCGACGCCCGCGTCTTCGGCTGACCGCGTGGTCATGTGGATTCCGTCGGCCAACCGCGGCGAGCGGGTCTTCGCCGATCCGGATCGTTTCGGCATCGCCCGTCGCCCCAACCGCCACCTGGCGCTGGGCGTCGGCGAACACTTCTGCCTGGGCGGCATGCTCGCCAGCACCGAGATGCGGATCCTGCTCACCGAACTGCTCGACTCGGTGAGGCACATCGAACAGACGGCCCCGGCCGTCCCCCCGCGGTCGATCGTCGTCAACGGGCTGGAGAGCCTGCCCGTGCGGATCACCCTCCGATGAGGCGGACGCGCCCGCCTCATTCCGGCTCCTGACGCGGCGGGCGGCCCGGGGCGGAGAAGATCTGGTGCCGGTCCCGGTCCGCCCGTAACGTCTACCGAAACGTACGCACAGCAGATTCGACCCACCGGAGTGGATACCTTGCCGTTACAAGTCCGACGGGCGGCTCCGCGGGACGCCTCGGTTCTCGCGGCCGTCCAGACAGCCTCCTGGCGGGAGGCGTTCCGCGGGCTCATGCCGGAGGAATACCTGGCGAGCCTCGACACCGAGGCGTTCCGGGCAGCGTGGGACGACAGGATCACCGAATCCCGGTGGCCGTCGTCGGGCACGTTGGTGGCCGAGGAAGCCGGCCGGGTCGTCGGTTACTCGCGCTTCTACCCCACCGACGACACCGACGACGATCCGGCGGTCGTGGGCATGATCGGTTCCATGTACACGCTGCCCGAGGTCTGGGGCACGGGTGCCGGCAAGGCGCTCATGGCCGGAGTCGTCGACACCCTGGCCGGGGCCGGATACTCCCAGGCCACCCTCTGGGTGCTGGAGGGCAATCACCGGGCCCGGGAGTTCTACCGGCGACAGGGGTGGGACGGGGACGGCGGACTGGTCGAGGAGCGTGGCGACGGTTTCCCCATCACCAAGGTCCGCTATCGCCGCCCCCTGCCCGGCGCACCGGCGCCTTCCTAGCGGCGCCGGTCACGGAGCGGCGGTCGCCGTGCCGCCACGGGGCGGCCGGCGGGTCAGGCGGGGACGCGGCAGCCCAGGCCGCGCAGGACGAAGCCCGAGACGATCTCCTCGGCCTCCTCCGGGGTCACGGCCCCGCTGAGCAGCGGAACCCGCTCGGCGCCGATGACGGCGAGGATGATCCGGGCGGTGGCGGCCACGTCGGCGGCCTGGAAGTCGCCGGACGCCACGCCGCTGTCGATGATGCCGGTCAGGATGCGCTGCATCGGCTCGACGTGGTCGGCCAGGCGCTGGTAGGCGTCGGGGCCCAGGGCCGCCGACAGGTCGGCGGGGCCGGGATGCGGGTGGGCGAGCAGCCCGGCCAGCTGGAGCCTGACGAACACCCGCAGCCGTTCGGCGGGGGTGGCACGCTCGGGCAGCTCCCGCTCGTAGCTGTCGATGAAGTAGTGGGTCACCCGCTCGGTGAAGGCCAGCAGCAGCGCGGCCTTGTCGGGGAAGTAGTTGTACAGGACGGTGCGGGTGATGCCGGCCTCGCTCGCCACGTCCGTCATCGAGATGGTGTCGATGCCCTGTTCGCGGGTGAGGCGCGAGACCGCCCGCAGGATGCGTTCCTGCGTCTGGGCGCGGTGCTCGCCGATGGTCGCGGCCGAAATCCGGGGCATCGTCCCATGGTCGCACAGTGTCCGGCACCGCGGGCAGGCTGTGAGCGTTCGCGGGCACCCGTGAGCGCCCGGGTTCGTGCCTGTGAGCGCCCGGGCCCGCACCCGTGAGCGCCCGGGCCCGCACCCGCGCGGACCGGTACCCGCGGGGCGGTGACCGGTCGCCGCGCCCCGGTGCCGGACACGCGGGAACGCTCCGGCGCGCCATGGCGCACCGGAGCGTCGCGTGCCGCGGGAGCGGGGATCGCGGAAGGGGTTCCCCGGTCTCAGGCGGCGAGCTCGGCCCGTGCCACCCGGCCGAGTTCGGCCAGGACCTCGGTGTTGAGAAGGTAGGCGAGCTTGGTCTCGCGGACCAGCCGCCGCTTCTCGGCCTCGTCGAGGGGCAGCGCGTCCAGCCGGGCACGGTACTCGTTCTTGAAGCGGGGCAGGCTGCCGATCCCGTCGAAGAGATAGAAGTCGACGCCGCCGCCCGGCCGGTAACCGTAGATCTTCTGCAGCTCCATCCGGATGAACTGGCCCCCGGACAGGTCGCCCATGTAGCGGGTGTAGTGGTGGGCGATGTAGCCCGCCGGCCAATCGGCGACCTGGTTGATGCGGGCGACCAGGGTCAGCGTCGGCTTGGACGGCTCGATCCGGGACCGCCAGCCGGACCCGTAGATCGTCTCCAGGTCACGGACCAGCGCCTCCTCCCGGTAGAGCTCGGGGAAGACGAAAGGCGCGGCGACGGGGTCGGTGGCGAGCGCGCGGGAGGCGCTCTCCAGGGCGACGTAGGCGAAGTAGTGCTGGGCGACCATCTCGCCGTACGCCTCGGGGCTGAGCCGGCCCGCCATCAGTGCCTTGAGGTAGCCGTCGTCCTCGGCGGACTCGTGCTCGCCCCAGGTGGCGTTCCTGAGGACTTCGGAGAACGGCGAATCACTCATGATCACTCCGCGACGAGGGGGCCTTTCATGACACAGTGTCACAAAGGGGGCGGCACCTCGTCAAGCTGATGACGACACCCTGTCATTAAACGTCATCGGAGTGCTCCGGCGTCGACCTGCGACGCGCGCCGGCCGCCTCGGGCGCGTCCGGGAAGCCACACCGATGCCGGCAGCTGGCGAACAGCGGGAGCCAGGCCGGCCGGCGCGGAAGCCGGGCGGGTTCGTCCGGCGCGGCCGAGGGCGGCCAGGGCGGGGTTGCGCAGCGACCGGCTGCCCGGCTCGAAGTAGTCGCTGTGCCCGGAGACGGGCGGGTCGCGGCGTGGAGCCGCCACCGGGCGCCGGGGCGGGCCGGTGTCGCGTGGAGGTGGCCCACCAGGTGAATTACACAATTACGATCGCTCACAGCGAACACGCTCAAGCCTGGGAACAATCTGGGACTCCTGTTAATTGAGTCTGTACAACTCAACCCTTGGAGTGCACATGAGTGAGAGCTTGATCCTCCCGGTCCTGCCGCTCGACGACGAGGTCGTGCTGCCGGGCATGGTGGTACCGCTTGACCTGTCCGAGACCGAGGTCCGGGCCGCGATCGACGCGGCTCAGGCTCTCGCTGACAACAAGCCCGCGGTGCTCCTCGTTCCCCGCATCGACGGCAAGTACGGCCCGGTGGGCGTCAGGGCGGTGGTCGAGCAGGTGGGCAGGCTGCCCGGCGGCGAGCCCGCCGCCGTCGTGCGCGGCGTCGACCGCGTCCGCGTGGGCACCGGCACGACCGGTCCCGGCGCGGCCCTGTGGGTGCAGGCCACCCGCATCACGCCCGTCGCCGCCGGCGAGCGCGCCCACGAGCTCGCCAAGGAGTACAAGGCGCTGGCCACCACGATCCTGCAGAAGCGCGGCGCGTGGCAGGTCGTCGACGCGGTCAACCAGATGAACGACCCGTCGATCCTCGCCGACAACTCCGGGTACGCCCCCTGGCTGACCACGCGGCGCAAGGCCGAGATCCTCGAGACCCCCGACCCGGCCGACCGGCTGGAGAAGCTGGTCGAGTGGTCGCGCGAGCACCTGGCCGAGCTCGACGTGGCCGAGACGATCCGCAAGGACGTCCAGGAGGGCATGGAGAAGCAGCAGCGCGAGTTCCTGCTCCGCCAGCAGCTCGCCGCGGTCCGCAAGGAGCTCGCCGAGCTGAACGGTGACACCTCCGCCTCCGAGGAGGAGGACTACCGTTCCCGCGTCGAGGCCGCCGACCTGCCGCCGAAGGTGCGCGAGGCGGCCCTCAAGGAGGTCGACAAGCTGGAGCGGACCTCCGACCAGTCGCCCGAGACCGGCTGGATCCGCACCTGGCTCGACACCGTCCTCGACATCCCGTGGAACGAGCGGACCGAGGACTCCTACGACATCGCCGCGGCCCGCGAGGTCCTCGACGCCGACCACACCGGCCTCGACGACGTCAAGGACCGCATCATCGAATACCTGGCCGTCCGCGGACGCAGGGCCGAGAAGGGCCTCGGCGTGGTCGGCGGCCGCCGCAGCGGCGCGGTCCTCGCGCTGGCCGGTCCTCCCGGGGTCGGCAAGACCTCGCTCGGCGAGTCCGTGGCCCGCGCCATGGGCCGCAAGTTCGTCCGCGTCGCCCTCGGCGGCGTCCGGGACGAGGCCGAGATCCGCGGGCACCGGCGCACCTACGTCGGCGCGCTGCCCGGCCGCATCGTCCGCGCCATCCGCGAGGCCGGGTCGATGAACCCGGTCGTGCTGCTCGACGAGGTCGACAAGGTCGGCTCCGACTACCGCGGCGACCCGACGGCCGCCCTGCTGGAGGTGCTCGACCCGGCGCAGAACCACACCTTCCGCGACCACTACCTGGAGGTCGAGCTCGACCTGAGCGACGTGCTCTTCCTGGCGACCGCCAACGTGCTGGAGGCCATCCCCGGCCCGCTGCTGGACCGCATGGAGGTCGTGACGCTCGACGGCTACACCGAGGACGAGAAGGTCGCCATCGCCCGCGACCACCTGCTCCCGCGCCAGCTCGACAAGGCCGGCCTCACCGCCGAGGACGTCGTCCTCGGGGAGGACGCGCTGCGCAAGCTCGCCGGCGAGTACACCCGCGAGGCCGGCGTCCGGTCCCTGGAGCGCTCGATCGCCAGGATCCTGCGCAAGGTCACCGCGAACGTCGCGCTGGGCGAGGCGGAGCTGCCCGTGACGGTGGACGACCTCGTCCCCTACCTGGGCCGTCCCCGGCACGTGCCGGAGTCCTCGCTGCCCGAGTCGCGCCAGCGCACCGCGGTGCCCGGCGTGGCGACCGGCCTGGCGGTCACCGGGGCGGGCGGCGACGTCCTGTACGTGGAGGCGTCCCTGGCCGACCCGGAGACCGGCGACACCGGCCTGACGCTCACCGGCCAGCTCGGCGACGTCATGAAGGAGTCGGCCAAGATCGCGCTCTCCTACCTGCGCTCGCGGGGCGCGGAGCTGGAGCTGCCCGTCGGTTCCCTCAAGGACCGCTCGGTGCACATCCACTTCCCGGCCGGCGCCGTCCCCAAGGACGGCCCGTCCGCGGGCGTGACGCTGACCACGGCCCTGGCCTCGCTGCTCTCCGGCCGTCAGGTCCGCAGTGACGTGGCCATGACCGGCGAGGTCTCCCTCACCGGCCGGGTGCTGCCGATCGGCGGGGTGAAGCAGAAGCTGCTGGCCGCCCACCGGGCGGGCATCACGACCGTGCTGATCCCGGCGCGCAACGAGCCCGACCTGGACGACGTGCCGCAGTCCGTCCGCGACGAGCTCACCATCCACACGGTGAGCGACGTGCGCGAGGTCCTGGAGATCGCGCTCACCCCGGCCAAGGTCGCCGAGCGCACCGCCGCCTGACCCGGGCCACCCGCGACGACGGCCCGCCCCCGGTTCTCCGGGCGCGGGCCGTCCACCGGTACGGGGAGGCGAAGGGGCGTCCCTACTCCGCCCCGGCCGGCTTGCGGTAGACGTGTGTCTCGATGTCCAGGCTGATCTCGCATTCCGTGCGGAAGTAGTGATCCTGCGCCCGCTGGAAGATCTCAGCGGAGCTCTTCTGCGAACGTACGAAAGACAGGAGCCCCCACCCCTCCCGCTGGTGACGGTCCATGAGGGAAAAGTGATCTATGCCATATAAAGTGTCGGGAATAGGGGGAAGGAGGACCGTGTTGAGGCAAGGCGTGAACGTGGCACACGACATCTCCATGACCCCGCAGGGCCGGGTCGTGGGCCGTCGCATGTGCATGTGCCGTTGCTCGGAGATGCCCGGCATGCGCGCCATGACCCGCGCGTGTCCCCCGCGCTGAGTCCCGCCACCGCCCGTTCCCTCCCCACGAAGGCCCGAGACCGATGACCTGCCCCGCGGACCACCTCGTCCTGCGACGCCTGAGCCACCTGCCGTTTCCCCCCGGCACCCGGTAGGCCCCCGCCTGCCGGAAACCATGCCGAGAGTCCGTCGATGTCGTCGATGTTGGGAAGACAGCAGTGATCGAAGTGTCAGGCCTGCGGAAGGTCTATCAGGACAGGGGCCGGGAGGTGGTCGCCCTCGGCGGCGTCGACCTGCGCGTCCGCAAGGGGGAGATCTTCGGCGTGCTCGGGCAGAGCGGCGCGGGCAAGAGCACGCTGCTGCGCTGCGTGAACCTTCTCGAACGGCCCACCGCCGGCACCGTCGCGGTGGCCGGGCAGGACCTGACCGCGCTGGGCGAGAAGGACCTGCGCGCGGCCCGCCGGCGGATCGGCATGATCCACCAGCACTTCGCCCTCCTCTCCTCCCGGACGGTCGCCGGCAACGTGGCGTTCCCGCTGGAGGTCATGAAGGTCGGCAAGGCCGAGCGCACCCGGCGCGTCGCCGAGCTGCTGGAGCTGGTCGGGCTCGCCGACAAGGCCGGAGCGCACCCCGGGCAGCTGTCCGGCGGGCAGAAGCAGCGGGTGGGCATCGCCCGCGCGCTGGCCGGCAACCCCGCCGTCCTGCTCTCGGACGAGGCCACCTCGGCGCTCGACCCGGGCACCACGCAGTCGATCCTGGCCCTGCTCAAGCGCCTCAACCGCGAGCTCGGCCTGACGATCCTGCTGATCACCCACGAGATGTCCGTCGTCAAGGCGATCTGCGACTCGGCCGCCATCATGCGTGACGGCCTCATCCAGGAGTCCGGGACCATCCCCGAACTGATCGCCAGGCCCGGATCCCGGCTCACCGCCGAGCTGTTCCCGCTCCCGGAGCCGGAACCCGGCACCGTCACGATCACCTTCACCGGGCAGGCCGACGAGCCGGTGGTCTCCCAGATGGTCCGCAAGTTCGACGTCGACGTCAACATCCTCGGCGGGGCGCTGGAGGAGGTGGCCGGCGTCTCCGCCGGGCGCCTGCGCCTGCGCCTCACCGGTGACGAGCGCGCCGCCGCGCTCACCTACCTGGCCGATCGCGGCCTGCTGGTTCAGGAGGCGTGATGACCTGGGACGATATGCTTCCGCTGCTGCTGGAGTCGACCGGCCAGACCGTCGGGATGGTCCTGTGGTCGACCCTGTTCACCCTGATCCTGGGGCTCCCGCTCGGGGTGGCGCTGGTCGCCACCGACCGGGGCGGGCTGTTCCCCTCGCCCGTGCTCAACCGGGTGCTCGGGCTCGTCGTCAACGTCGGCCGCTCGCTGCCGTTCATCATCCTCATGATCGCGGTGATCCCGCTGACCAGGCTGATCGTGGGCACGACCATCGGCGCCACCGCCTCGGTGGTCCCGCTGACGCTGGGCGCCGCGCCGTTCTTCGCCCGCCTGGTGGAGACCGCGCTGCGCGAGGTGGGCAGGGACAAGGTGCAGGCGGCTCAGGCCATGGGCGCCGGCCGCCCGACCATCGTGGCCAAGGTCCTGCTGCCCGAGGCCATGCCCGGCCTGGTCGCGGGGCTCACCGTCACCGTGGTCGCGCTGATCTCGTACTCGGCGATGGCCGGGGCGATCGGCGGGGGCGGGCTCGGGGACCTGGCCATCCGCTACGGCTACCACCGCTTCGAGACCACGCTCATGATCGTCACGGTCGTGGTGCTGGTGGTCGTCGTCCAGCTGGTGCAGACCCTGGGCGACGCCGTCGCCCGCCGCCTCGCGCGTAACTGATCTTCCCCTTCCTTCCCCCCGGGACCGGGCCACAAGCGCGGTCCCGCGGTTTCTCACACCCATAAGGAGCGCATCATGCGTAGATTGTCGGCTGTCGCGTCCATCGTGACCGCGCTGGTCCTGGCGCTCGGCGCCTGCGGATCGGGCGAGCCCGCCTCCACCGGTACGACCGGCGCGAGCGCCGCCCCGGCCGGGGAGGCGCTCAAGGTCGGCGCCAGCCCGGTTCCGCACGCGGAGATCCTCACGTTCGTCAAGGACAAGCTCGCCGCCAAGGCGGGCCTGAACCTGGAGATCGTCGAGTTCACCGACTACGTCCAGCCGAACGTGCAGCTCGACGAGGGGCAACTCGGGGCCAACTACTTCCAGCACAAGCCGTACCTGGACGACTTCAACGCCTCCAAGGGCACCAAGCTGACCTTCGTCCAGCCGGTGCACCTGGAGCCGCTGGGGCTGTACTCCAAGAAGGTCACCGAGGTCGCCGCGCTTGGCCAGGGGGCGACCGTGGCCGTGCCGAACGACGCCACGAACCTGGGCCGGGCGCTGAAGCTGCTGGCCGACAACTCGCTGATCACGCTGAAGGACGGCGTCGGCACCGCGGCCACCGAGCGTGACGTGACCGGCAACCCCAAGGGCCTGAAGTTCCAGCCGCTGGAGGCCGCGCAGCTGCCCCGCTCGCTGCAGGACGTGGACGCCGCGGTGATCAACGGCAACTACGCCCTGGAGGGCGGCCTGAATCCGGCCTCCGACGCGCTGGTGCTGGAGAAGGCCGAGGGCAACCCGTACGCCAACGGCCTGGTCGTGGCCGCGGGCAACGAGAAGGACCCGCGCGTGGTCAAGCTCGCCGAGCTGCTCTCCGGGCCCGAGGTGAAGCAGTTCATCGAGCAGACCTACAAGGGCGCGGTCGTCTCCGCGGTCGGCTGACATCCGGCGTCCGAGGGCCACACCACTGATCGGTTACGGCATCTCCGGATCGATCCGGAAAGTGATCGCGGTGTGGCCTCGGTTCCCGGCGGGGTGCGGCCCGCCGGGCGGGCGGCCGCGGGCGCGGACCCGCCGGATAAGTGGGCACTTCTCAGCGCACACCAAACCGAGTAACGTTCGGTTTCATGCACCCGGGAGCCATCGCAGCAGTTTCGCCGGACAAGCCCGCTGTGATCATGGCGGGCTCCGGGCGGGTCGTGACCTACCGTGAGCTGGACGAGGAGTCCAACCGCCTCGCCCATCTCCTCCGCGCCGCCGGGCTCCGCCCGGGCGACCACATCGCCTTCATGCTGGAGAACCACCCGTTGTTCCTGGCGGTCGCGTGGGCGGCGCACCGCTCGGGCCTGTACTACACCGCCATCAGCTCGCGCCTGAAGGCCGACGAGCTCGCCTACATCGTCGACAACTGCGAGGCCAGGGTCTTCATCTCCTCGGCCGCCCTGGCCGACGTGGCCACCTCCATCACGGACGCCACCCCGGGCGTCGAACTCAGGCTCATGCTGGACGGCGCCGCCCCCGGTTTCGACTCCTACGAGAAGGCCGTCGCGGCCCATCCCGCCACGCCCATCGACGACGAGTGCCAGGGCGTGGACATGCTCTACTCCTCCGGCACCACCGGGCGGCCCAAGGGCGTCAAGCCCGCGCTGTCCAAGGCGCCGCTGGACACGCCGGGACCGCTGCTCCAGCTCATCCAGTTCCTCTTCGCGCCCTCGGCCGACAGCGTCTACCTCTCCCCGGCGCCGCTCTACCACGCGGCCCCGCTGCGCTACTGCCTGAGCTTCCAGCGCCTGGGCGCCACGATCGTCGTCATGGAGCGGTTCGACCCCGAGCAGGCGCTCGCGCTCATCGAGAAGCACCGCGTCACGCACTCGCAGTGGGTGCCGACCATGTTCATCAAGATGCTCAAGCTGCCCGAGGAGACCCGCGCGCGGTACGACCTCTCCTCGCTGACGTGCGCCATCCACGCCGCCGCCCCCTGCCCGGTCCCGGTCAAGGAGCAGATGATCGCCTGGTGGGGTCCCGTCATCCACGAGTACTACGCCGGGACCGAGGGCAACGGCTTCCTCTACGTCGGCTCGGAGGACTGGCTCCGGCACCGGGGCACGGTCGGCCGCCCCCTGCTCGGGGTCGTGCACATCTGCGACGAGGACGGCACCGAGCTGCCACCGGGCGAGCACGGCACCGTCTACTTCTCCGACGGCCCCGAGTTCGTCTACCACGGCGACGAGGACAAGACGAGGGCCTCCCGCGACCCGCTGGGCCGGGGCTGGACCACCCTGGGCGACATCGGCTACGTCGACGAGGACGGTTTCCTCTACCTCACCGACCGCCGCTCCTACATGATCATCTCCGGTGGGGTCAACATCTACCCGCAGGAGGCCGAGAACGTCCTGGCCATCCATCCGAAGGTGGCGGACGTGGCGGTCTTCGGCGTACCCGACGAGGAGATGGGCGAGCAGGTCAAGGCCGTCGTCCAGCCGGTCTCCATGGACCTGGCGGGCCCGGGGCTGGAGGCGGAGCTGATCGAGTACTGCCGCTCCCGGCTCGCGGCGTACAAGTGCCCCCGGTCGGTCGACTTCCGCGAGGAGCTTCCCCGCCACCCCACGGGCAAGCTCTACAAGCGCCTGCTCCGCGACGAGTACTGGCCCGCGAAGTCCTCCTGACCCCGATCCCCGGCCGGAAGGCCGGGGAAGCCGGGGGAGTCGGGGAGACCAGGGGAGCCGGGGGAGGGCGTCACCACGGGTGCTCCTTCAGGTAGCCTTCGACGGCGTCCCGGTCCCACGCGCCGGTGGCCACGACGACGCGGTAGCGCCACGTCCTGGTCTCGCCGGGGGCGAGTTCGAACTCCCGGTGGAAGGCCCAGGACGGGTTGACGGCCGCGAACTCGCCGCTCCGCACGAACCAGTGGTGGTCGGCGGGGCCGGTGAACACCAGCGTCGAGGCGCGGTCCACCTCGTCGTGCAGCCCGACGAAGGCCAGCCAGGCGGCCCGGGTTCCCATCATGGCCTCGCCGCCCCGGTCGCCGGGGCCGAGCACCTGCCCGCCGGTGAACGAGCGCGGCCCGCGCCAGAACAGGCCGCTGTATCCCGCCATCGGCCTGCCGTGGGTGGTCGGGCTCCCGAAGCGGAGGGGTTCCCCGCGTCGGCCGGTGAGGGTCGTGGTCCAGCCGAGCTCCCAGGAACCGGCGGCGGGATCGACCCGGTGCACGGTGATCTCCCGTAGCTCGTCCAGCCATCTCTCCCCGCCGGAGCTGATCCAGGCCAGCCTCTCCACCAGGTCCAGCCGCCCGCCGGCGGCGTCGAGGCGGTCGAACGACTCGTGCAGGACGCTCCCGTTGTTGTCGAGCTGGACGTACCCGCCCTCCCGGTGGACGTAGGTGCCGCCGCCCCAGAAGTTCTCCCCCGACAGGTGGGAGGCCGTCATCTGCAGCCCCCGGTGCCAGCGGTGGTCGTGCGGCCGGTACACGGAGACCACGTCCCCGGCGAGCGTGCGCAGGGGATGGATGTAGGGCTTGGGTGACTCGGCCGGCGCGGTCTCGGGCCGGTAGACGTACCGGACGAGGTCGGTGCCGTCCACGGACACGACGACCTCGTCCGGAGCGTGCGTCACCTGGAGCCGATCGTTCATGGCGGGTCCTCTCGGATGTCGGTCGGAGGCCGGGGAGCCCCGAACCGGGGGCGGGCGGGTGTTCCCCGCGGGACCCGCGCCCGCGAGCGCGGATCTCCGGGATCCGGCACGTCGTCGCATCTCGCCAGGGTCGCCCGGCACCTCCGGTCCACGTAACTTTAGCGCTTAAGAAAGATTCTCCCAAGCCGTTGACATGACGTCCGTGTTTCGTAATTGTGTCTTCAAGAAGAAGTAGACCTCGATGGGGTGCGCTTCGGTGACTCCACCAGCATGTCCAGCGAAGACGCCGGGCTGCGGAGGGAATGAGGAGTTCTTCGGGGGAGAGTCCTGCCGTTTTCTTGATGGGGTTCCGGTGGCGCTCCACCGAACTGAAGGGGTTTTTCTCGATGTCACCTGGGCGCCATCGCCTCTCCCTCGCCGCCATCCTCCTGATGCTCCTGCCGCTCCTGGCCGTCACCCCCGCGTGGGGCAACCCGCAGCCCGCGCTCACCGCGGGCAACTACGCCTATGACCAGGCGCCGAACGCCGGCGCCGCCTCCGACGCCGGGCAGACCGGGCTGCTCGCCTTCGGCCAGGGCGTTCTCGCCGACGCGGCGGTGACCGCGAACGCCCAGTGGAACGGGGGCGCGACGATCAAGTACAAGGAGGTCTCGGTCGTCTTCGACCTGCTGCGCGACCATCCGCTGGACCGCATCAGGATCGTCGCCAACGCCCCGAACCGGTTCTACGGCATCAAGTCCGTCTCCGTCAGGGCCCGGGCGGAGGCCGAGCCGGACTACACCTCGGTCCTCTCCCGGACCTGGTACGGCACGGCCAGCCCGCTGCCGGAGGGCGTGCCGCTGGCCAACTCCCTCGACGTCGACCTGGCCGGCCGGACGGCCCGCTACGTGATCGTGAAAATCGTGCGGCTGCACGAGTACCAGCACATGGCCCTCAACGAGGTCTCCTTCCATCCCGCCGCCGGCGAGCCCGGCCAGAACCCCGCGCCCCCGCTCTCCGCCGACGAGCTGCGGGCCGAGATCGGCAAGCCGGTCCGGCAGATCCCCCGGCCCGGCATGGTCGACGCCGGCAACTACCACCACGGGATCACCCCGGACGACGGCGTCCCCGACCGGTCGGGAGGGCTCGTGTCCTTCCCGTACGGCGCGCTGTTCGACCGCGACCAGGCCGGGAACGCCGTCGGCTGGCGCGGCAGCGCGGACGCCAAGAAGAGCGTCTCGATCGTCTTCGACCTGCTCCGGGACGTCCCGCTCGACACGATCAAGATCTTCAGCAGGTCGCCGAACCAGTACTGGGGGTTCGACGAGATCACCGTGACCTACCGCCCCGAGTCCCGGGCGACGTACGCGATCGCCCACACGGGCACCAGAGCCAGGACGGAGACCGACTACCAGCTGGCGGTCCCGATGAAGAACGCCCGGGCGCGGTTCGTCCGGATCGACCTCTACCGCAGGAACCAGTACCTGCACATCCCGCTCAACGAGATCGAGTTCCACGTGGGCGCCGGTGAGCCGGGCCAGGACCCCGCGCCGCCGCTGACCGTCGAGCAGATGCGCGCCGAGCTCGCCCGGTACACCCGCATGGTGGACCGCTACGGCCAGTACCTCTACCAGGACTGGCCGGGCAAGGTCACCTCCGACCAGCAGCTCAAGGACGACGCGACGGCCGAGGCCGCCCGCCTGGCCAAGGTCCGCTGGGACTGGGGCAAGTACGACCTGTACGGCGGCGTGCGCGCGCTGGGCAAGTACCGGGCCACCGGCTACTTCCGGCTGGAGAAGGTGAACGGCCGCTGGTGGTTCGTGACCCCGCACGGCCACCTGTTCTTCCTCAAGGGAGTGGACTCGGCCTCCGACGAGGAGTGGGGGTACGGCACCCTCTACAAGAACCCCGACGGCAGCCTCCGCGACGTCTTCGAGGAGCTCCCCGACCCGGCGGTCCACCCGGACGCCTACGGCACCTCCCAGCACGGCGGGGTGGTGAGCCTGCTCAAGGCCAACCTGGCGCGCAAGTACGGCGCCGACTACAAGGACGCCTGGCGTGAGGTCACCAGGAAGCGGATGATCGACTGGGGGTTCAACGCGTACAGCAAGTGGACCCGCGACGAGGAGATCCAGGGCCCCTACATCCAGCAGGTGACCGCGCCGGCCGACGCGATCCGCATCCTGTGGGCGCTCGACCCCTTCGACCCCGAGTTCCAGGCGAAGCTGAGCAGGCACGTCGACGTGCGGCGCTTCCGCCACCACCACTGGCTGATCGGCTACTTCTTCGACAACGAGCGCGGCTGGAACAAGGACGTCGTGGCCGAGGCGCTGAGCAAGGACGCGTCCCTGCCGGCCAAGCGCGCCTTCACCGACCACATGTCCGCGACCTACGGGCAGGACCTCGGCAGGGTCAACGAGATCCTCGGCACGAGCGCCGCGTCCTTCGCCGAGCTCACGGCCACGAAGATCGACGTCAACCGGGTGCCGGCGGGTGACCTCAGCGCGTTCATCAAGCTCGCCTCCGACCGGTACTACGCGGCGGTCCGCCAGGCGATCAGGGAGGAGGATCCGCACCACCTGTTCCTCGGCTCGGCCCTCGTGCCCGGCTGGCGCTCCAGCACCGAGTGGATCGTCGGCGGGGCCGAGCACCTCGACGCGATCTCGCTGGATGTCTACAGCGACAGCGCCGCCTACCTCGCCGACTTCGAGCCCTACGACAAGCCCGTGCTGAACCTGGAGTACTCCTTCAACTGCCACGAGCGGGGCATGCGCGCGATCAACACGGCGGTGAAGTGCACGAGCGTGGCGAACCGCGGTGAGAAGTACCGGTCCTTCCTCCAGGAGCAGGCCAAGAGCCCGGTGTTCGTGGGATCCGGCTGGTTCGTCTACTACGACCAGGCCGTCACGGGACGGCCCGGCGACGGGGAGAACTACAACTTCGGCCTGCTGAACCAGCAGGACCAGCCCTACACGGAGATGACCGACATCATGCGCGAGACGAACAAGACGATCGAGGAGGTCCACCTGAACGGCGCCGCCCCGGCGACCCGCTGACGCGGGACGGCGACGGGCCCCGCGGACGTTCCGTCCGCGGGGCCCGTCGTTCCGTGGAACCGCCCTCCCGCGAGGTCGTCGCTCAGCGGGATCCGGACACGGGACCGGTGCTTCCGCGAGGGGTGAGCCTGGCCGGCTCGGTCTCCACATCGGGCGGCCGCTCACCGTGGACGAGAGAGAGCAGATGCCGGGCGGCGGCGGCGCCCATGGCCGGGACGTCGCGGCGCAGCGCGGTCAGCGCCGGCCGCACCACCTGCGCGAGCTGCGAGTCGTCCCACGCGACCAGGGACAGCTCGTCCGGGACGCGGAGACGCATCTCCTGCGCGACGGACAGGCCCGCGACGGCCATGATGTCGTTGTCGTAGACGATCGCGGTGGGCCGGGCCGGAGAGCTGAGCAGCCTCCGCGTGGCCCGCGCCCCCTCCTCACCGGTGTAGTCGGTGTGCAGGGTGGCGCATCCGGGCAGGTCCAGCCGGGTGCAGGCCGCGGCGAACGCCTCGTCGCGCACCGCGGTGTGCACCAGGTGCGGCAGGCCCGCGACGCGCGCGATCCGGCGGTGGCCCAGCGCCGCCAGGTACTCCACGGTCTCGTGGACGGGGACGCTCTCGTCGGAGCGCACCGAGGCCAGCGAGCCCGTGCCCGGCGGCCCGCCGATCACGACGGCCGGCATGCCGAGCTCCTCCAGGGCGGGGATCCGCCGGTCGGCGACGTCCACCTCGACCACGATGACGCCGTCGACGCGCCCTTCCGCCCGCCAGCGGCGGTAGACCTCGATCTCGGAGTCCTGGTCGTCGGCCATCTGGAGCATCAGCGCGCACGAGCGGGGCTTCAGCTCCGCCTCGATGCCGCTGAACAGCTCCATGAAGAACGGCTCGGCCCCGAGGATGCTGGGCGGGCGGCACAGCACCAGGCCGATCACGCCCGCGTGCGCGCCGGTCAGGGCCCGCGCGGCGGCGCTGGGCCGCCAGCCGAGCTCGTTCGCGACGGCCAGGACGCGAGCGCGGGTGGACTCGGAGACGCCCGGGCGGCCGTTGAGCGCATAGGAGACGGCACCCTGGGAGACCCCCGCACGCTGCGCGATGTCCGCGATGGTCGCCCTCTTCACGAGCGCACCTTACCCGCACAGTGGGACGCGGGGGAGCGTCCGCCGGAAAACGGGGCGGCGGGCCCGCGAGGGGCCCGCCGTACAGGATGGTTCACGCTTGTCCTATCCTCCTATCCCTTGAGGCGCCGCCGTCCGCGGCGCCGTTCCCAGGCCGGGCTCAGCCCTTGAGCCCGGTGAAGCCGATGCCCCGGACGATGTGGCGCTGGAAGACCAGGAAGAGCAGGAGCGGGGGGATGATCGCGACAAGCATGCCCGCGATGACCTGGTTCTGCTCCGCCGTCTCGGCCAGGCGCGGCAGCGCGACGGCCAGCGGTTGCGCCTCGGTGTCGGAGATGGCGACCATCGGCCAGAGGAAGTCCTTCCACGCGTCCATGACCGCCAGCAGCGACACGACCGCCAGGATGGGCCGGGACATCGGCATGACGATCTGCCAGAACAGCCGTACCGGCCCCGCCCCGTCGACCTGGGCGGCCTGGTAGAGCTCCCGGGGCAGCGCGTCGAAGAACTGCTTCATGATCAGCACGTTGAAGGCGTGCGCTCCCGCGGGCAGCCACACCGCCCACGGGGTGTCGGCGATCGACCCGCCGGTGATCGGCAGGTCGAGCACCGTGAGGTAGAGGGCGACCAGCGACACGGTTCCCGGGACGAACAGCGTCGCCAGGATCGCGCCGTAGACCACCCGCCCGTACCGGGGGCGGAGCACCGACAGGGCGAACGCGCCCGTGGCCGCCACCAGGAGCTGCACGGCCCAGGACCCGCCGACCAGGACGACGGTGTTGAGCAGGTAGCGGCCGATCTGCAGCTCCGACCAGGCCGCCGAGAGGTTCTGCCACTGCACCGAGGAGGGCCACAGCCGCAGCGGCTCGCGCAGCAGGTCCTGGGTGGGGGAGAGCGCCCCCTTGGCGGTCCACAGGATCGGGCCCAGCCCGGCCAGCAGCGTCGCGAGCAGCAGCGTGCCCTGCGTCAGGCGCAGCGACCATCGTACGCCGACGCGACGCCGGTCGACGTCGGAGACCAGCCCGCGACCGCGGTCGTCGTCGTTCATGCGTTGCTCCACCTCCTCGTCACGCGCAGGTAGACCCCCGACACGACGCCGAGCGCCGCCGCCAGCAGGACGCCCAGGGCGGCGGCCATGCCGTAGTCGCCGTGGACGAAGGCGTAACGGTAGATCAGCAGCAGGATCGTCACGGTCGAGTCCTCCGGGCCGCCGTCGGTGAGCACGAACGGCTCGGTGAACACCCGGAACGTACCGATGATCTGCAACAGGAGCATGATCAGCAGCACGCCGCGCAGGTGGGGCAGGGTCACGTGCCAGAACTTGCGCCAGATCGAGGCCCCGTCGATCTCCGCCGCCTCGTACAGCTCGGAGGGCACCGAGGTCAGCGCGGCCAGGTAGATCAGCACCGTCGATCCGGCGGCCGCCCAGGTGGCCTCCAGCACGAGGCTCGGCATGGCCGTGGCGGTGTCCTGCAGCCAGGGCAGGGGGCCCAGCCCCACCAGGCCGAGAACCTGGTTGAACAGGCCGAAGTCCGGGTCGTAGAACCATTTCCACATCAGCACGGCCACCACCGGGGGCACCGCCACCGGCAGGTAGACGAGGACCCGGAACAGGCCGCCGAACCGGCGCAGCTCCGACATCACCACGGCCAGCAGGACGGGCAGCGGGAAGCCGAGCACCAGGGCCAGCAGCACGAACCACACGGTGTTGCGCACCGTCGTCCACAGCAGCGGGTCCTGGAACAGGTGGACGAAGTTCGACAGCCCGACCCACTCCGGCGGATCCACCAGGTTCGTGCTCTGGAAGCTCAGCACCACGCTGCGGGCGATCGGCCACCAGGCGAAGTAGCCGAAGACCAGGATCGTGGGGAGCAGGAACGCCCACCCGGTCGCGCCGATCCCCCGTCGCCGGGGGGAGCGGAGGGGGGCGAGGGAGCGGAGCGGTGGCAGGGGGCGTCGCGGGGCCCGGCCGGCCGCCTCGGTGGCGGGCCGGCCGGAGACGTCGTGCCGGTGCAGCGTCGTCATCGGCGGCACCCTCGTCCGCCGGTCACCGCTGGGCCCGGTCCAGCGCGGCGGTGACCTTGTCCTCCGCCTTGCCCAGTTCCTCGGCCGGGTCGGCGTCCTCGCGGGTGAGGATCGCCTGCACCGCGGTGTCCAGCGCCGCGTACACGTCCTGGCCGGCGACCGCGGGCTCGGTGACGAACTGCTGGGCGGCCACCCCGGTCTCGTACGGCTTGAAATGGGCGACCGGGACGTTGGCGTGCTCGCGCTCGGCCGCGAGGACCGGACCGGCGACCGCCGGGCCGTACAGCGAGACGTAGGGGAAGCCCACCGGCACCTTGTCGGCGGCCCGGGCCGCCGCGGTCCGGCCGGCGAACGCCGCGTCGTATCTGGGCTTGAGGTGGAAGAAGTCGATCCACTTGACCGCGGCGGCGCGCTGGGCCGGGGTGGCCTTGGGGCTGACCACCGCCACCTTCCCGCCGAGCAGGGTGGCGGGCGTGCCGGCCGAGGGCAGGGCCCCCATGCCGAACGCCTCCGGGGAGCCGCCGAACTGGGTGGCGAACTCGGTGTAGGAACTCGGCGTCGCGATCATCATCCCGATCTTGCCCGCGGCGAAGTCCTTGGCCAGGTCCGCCGCGTTGCGCAGGTGCTGGGTCCCCATCGAGTCGTCCTGCCAGCGCATCGCCTTCAGCAGGCCGAGGACCGCCCGGGACTGCTCGGTGTCGAAGGTGGCGACGACCTTCCCGCCCTCCTCCTTCTGGAGCCGGCCACCGTAGGTGTACGTCATCGCGGTGAAGATCCAGCCGCCGGTGTTGTTGGTGGCGGGCACGGCGAAGCCGGGCACCCCGGTCTTCGCGGTGATCGCCTTGGCCGCCGCGCGGACGTCATCCCAGCTCGACGGGGGCTGTTCCGGGTCGAGCCCGGCCTTGGCGAACAGCTCCCGGTTGTAGACGAGGCCGAGGGCGAACTCGCTGACGGGCAGCCCGTAGACGCGGCCGGTCGGGTCCTTGGCCGGGGCGAGCGCGCGCTCGTCGAACTCGGCGGCGTGCGGCAGTTTCTTCACCTCCTCGGTGATGTCGGCGAGCTGGCGCCGCTTGACCAGGCCGGCGGGCTCGGTGAGCGGGACCTGGAAGACCGTCTCCAGCCGGCCTCCGGCCAGCCTGGCGGCGAAGGTCTTGGCCTCCCACTTGGACTCGCTGGGCTCGACGTCGATCGTCGGGTTGGCCTTCTCGAACGCCGCCACCTGCTCCAGGAACTGCCGCCGCACGTTCTCCTGGGTGGTCGGGGGCATGTCGGCGACGGTGATCTTGATTTTCTCGGAGGCGGGTTCGGCGGGTCCGGCCGCGCATCCCGCGGCCGCCGCGACGGCGAGGGCGGCGCTCGCGCAGCCGGTGAGCAGGCCCGGAAGTCGTTCTCGCATGGGAGCTCCGTTCGGGGGAGAGCCGTGTTCACGTGGCCGTCACTATGCGGTGACATCGAGGAAACTGTCAATAGTGAACTTAAGCGCATCAGAATCGTTGCAGAAAGAGGAAAGCCGGAGCTTGGTGGAGTGTTGACAGGTGAAAAACCCCGGCATATGGTCGCTTTGCTTATGCGCTTAAGTAAGCATTTCCTGCAGGTCGAGGAGGCCATGTGAGCGTGTACCGTCCGCTGAGCCACGGCTGGACCGTGACCGCCCTGCCGGGCGATCCGGCCGTCGCGGGAGTCCCCGCATCGGTGCCCGGGTGCGTCCACACCGACCTGCTCGCGGCCGGTCTCATCGACGACCCCTACCTGGACGACAACGAGAACCGGCTGTCGTGGATCGGCCGCACCGGATGGCTGTACGAGACCGAGTTCACCGTGCCCGACGGCGACTTCCACCGGGCCGACCTGGTGTGCGAGGGACTGGACACCGTCGCCACGGTCATCGTCAACGGCGTCGAGGCCGGAAGCGCGGCCAACATGCACCGCTCCCACCGCTTCGCCGTACGGGAACTGCTGCGCGAGGGCGTCAACACGCTGGCCGTGCGTTTCGACTCCCCCCAGCGTTACGCCGAGGAGCAGCGGGCGGCGATGGGAGACCGCCCGGGGCCCTACCCCGAGCCCTACCCGTTCATCAGGAAGATGGCCTGCAACTTCGGCTGGGACTGGGGACCGAACCTCGTCACCTCGGGCATCTGGCGGCCGATCGGCCTGCACACCTGGAGCCTGGCGAGGCTCGAGCAGGTACGTCCGGTGATCACCCTCGATGGCCCCGACGGCCTGGTGCGCCTGCACGTCACGGTCGAACGCGCCGCCGACGTCCCGCTGACGCTGACCGCGCGGGTCGCCGGCTCCTCCGCGCGGGCGCGGCTCGCCCCCGGCGAGACCCGGGCCGAGCTGACCCTGCGGGTGAGCGACCCCGACCTGTGGTGGCCCCGCGGGTACGGCGCGCAACCGCGCTACCCGCTCACCGTGGAGCTCGCGGAGACCGGGGAGACCTGGCACCGGGAGATCGGCTTCCGCTCCGTCGAACTGGACACCTCCCCGGACGAGGCGGGGTCGCGCTTCACACTGGTGGTCAACGGCGTCCCGGTGTTCGTGCGGGGAGCGAACTGGATCCCCGACGACTGCTTCCCCGCCCGGGTCACCGTCGAGCGCCTGGCGGAACGGCTGGACCAGGCGTGCGCGGCCAACATGAACCTGCTGCGGGTCTGGGGCGGCGGAGTCTACGAGAGCGAGGAGTTCTACGAGGCGGCCGACCGGCTGGGGCTGCTGGTGATCCAGGACTTCCCGTTCGCCTGCGCCGCCTACCCCGAGGACGCGCCGCTGGCCGCCGAGGTGGAGGCCGAGGCGCGCGAGCAGGTCGTCAGGCTGGCCCCGCACCCGAGCCTGGTCCTGTGGGTCGGGAACAACGAGAACATCATGGGCTACTTCGACTGGGACTGGCAGGAGCCCCTCGCGGGACGGACCTGGGGAGCCGCGTACTACCTGGACCTGCTCCCGCGCGTCGTCGCCGAGCTCGACCCGGCCAGGCCGTACTGGCCCGGCACGCCCTACTCGGGCGACATGGGGCTGCACCCCAACGACCCCGCCCACGGGACGGTGCACGTCTGGGACGTCTGGAACGAGCGCGACTACACCGGTTACGCCGACTGGCGGCCCCGCTTCGTGGCGGAGTTCGGCTTCCAGGGACCGCCCGCCCACGCGACGATGCGGCGGATGATCACCGATGGGCCGCTGGAGCCCGGCGCGCCGGGCGTCCTGCACCACCAGAAGGCGGCCGACGGGAACGCCAAGCTGCTGCGCGGCCTGGGCGCGCACCTGCCGCCCCCGCGCGACTTCGACGACTGGCACTACCTGACCCAGCTCAACCAGGCCCGCGCGGTCACCTTCGGCGTCGAGCACTTCCGGGCGCTCGCCCCGCACTGCATGGGCACGATCGTCTGGCAGCTCAACGACTGCTGGCCGGTCATCTCCTGGGCCGCCGTCGACGGCGACGGCCGGCGCAAACCGCTGTGGTACGCGCTGCGCCGCGCCTACGCCGACCGCCTGCTGACCGTGCAGCCCCGGGACGGCGGCCTGGCCGTCGTCGCCGTCAACGACAGCGACCTGGCCTGGCGGGGCGAGATCGCGGTGGCCAGGCTGAACCTGACGGGAGAGCCGCTGGCCAAGGACGTCCTCGCCGTCGACGTGCCGCCGCGCGGGGTCGTGACGGTCCCCCTGCCGCCGGGCCTCGCCACGCCCGCGGACCCTGCGGCCGAGATCCTCGCCGCCGAGCTGGGGGAGGCCCGCACCCTGCGCTTCTTCGCCGAGGACACCGCCGTCGCCTACCCGCGCGCCGAGTTCGACGCCACCGTCACGCCCGCCGCCGGCGGCCTGCTCGTCACCGTCCGCGCCGTGACCGTCGTCCGCGACCTCGCGATCTTCCCCGACCGCCTGGACCCCGACGCCGTGGTCGACGACATGCTGGTGACCCTGCTGCCCGGCGAGAGCGCCACGTTCCGCGTCCGGACCTCCCGTGACCTCGACCCGGCCGCGCTCACCTCCCACCCGGTGCTGCGCTGCGTCAACGAGAAGGGACCGTCACATGCGGCGTGACACCCGCCCGGCCCCGCTGGACGCCTACCTGGCCCGGCTCGACGCCCGCTACGACGCCGAGGCCCGGATGCCCTGGTGCCGGGCGACCGGCCCCGGCTACCACACCCGCGTCCCCGCCGGCAGCCGCGCGCACCAGACCCGGGAAGCCGCCGATTACGCCCTCGCGCTGCTGCGGCACGGCGGGCCCGGGAGGGTCGCCCGCGCCGGGGAGGTCCTGGAGGCGCTCGTCGGCCTGCAGGTCACCGACCCCCTCGCGGAGCACTACGGGATCTGGGGATGGTTCCTGGAGGAGCCTCCCCGGATGATGGCCCCGGCCGACTGGAACTGGGCCGACTTCATCGGGGTACGGCTCGCCCAGGTTCTCGCCGTCCACGGCGACCTGCTCGACGCCGGCGTGGCGGACCGGGTCAGGACCGCGCTGTACCACGCCGCCATGTCGATCTTCCGGCGCAACGTCGACCCGGAGTACACCAACATCGCGGTGATGGGCGCCGTGGTCTCGGCCGCGGCGGGCGAGATCCTCCGGACCGGGTTCCTCCTCGACTACGGCCGGCGGCGCCTGGACGCGGTGCTCGCCCTGTTCCACGAGACCGGGGGCTTCACCGAGTACAACTCCCCGGCGTACAGCCGCGTGGTCCTGGAGGAACTGGAACGGGCCGCGCTGATCGTGGCCGATCCCGCGTTCGGCGCCCTCGCCGAGGAGCTGAGAAGGCACACCTGGGCTGCGCTCGCCGAGCGGTTCCACCCCGGAACCGGCCAGCTCGCCGGCCCGATGAGCCGCGCCTACCACGACCGGCTCCCGCCGGACCTCGCCGCGTATCTCGCCGCCCAGACCTCCGCTCCCGTCGTCGTACGGGCGGAGGAGGCCTCGTCGGCGGAGGGGACCTTGCCGGGGGAGGAGGCCTTGCCGGGGGAGAGGGTCCCGCAGGGGGAGGTTCTGCAGGACGGGAAGGCCCCGTCGGGGGAGAAGGTCTCGCAGGGCGAGAAGGTTCCGTCGGGGGAGGAGACTGCACCGGGCGAGGAGGACGAGACGGGCGCGCCCCCGCTGGTCCCCCCGCTGCCCTGCCCGGACGAGACCGCGGCCAGGTTCCGGGCGCTGCCCGCAGACCCCTTCGAACTGCGCACGCGCTTCAGCTCGGGAGAGCACGGCGAGACGGTCGGCACCACCTGGTTCACCGAGGACGCCTGCCTGGGATCGGCGAACGAGGAGTTCGCCTGGACGCAGCGGCGCCCGCTGCTCGGCTACTGGCGCACGCCGGACGACCCGGCCGTGGTGCTGCGCGCCCGCATGCTGCTCAACGGGCACGACCTGAGCGCCGCGTGGTGCAGGCAGGCCCAGGACGGCCCCAGACTGCTCTCGGCGTGGTGGCTCAGCTACGACTCCGGCGACTTCCACCCCGCGCTGGACAAGCCGCCCGGCAGCGTCTTCGACGTCGGCGACCTGCGGCTGGTCGTGTCCCTCTCGGGCCGCGGCGTCAGGGCGGAGGATCTCGGCGGCGGAACGTTCGCCCTGGCCGCCGGTGACCGGCGCGCGCTCGTGCACACCGCGCCCGCCGCGTTCCTCGGCGAGGCCGCGCCGTGGCGGGCCGTCCAGGAGGACCGGGAGGCCCGGATCGAGGCGGTGCTGCACGCCGGCCCGCGGCGCCCGGTCGACTTCCACGAGGCCGTGCTGACGGCGGCGTTCGCCCTGGAACTGCTCGGGCCGGAACGGGCCCCGGGCGACGCGGCGGCGCCGGTGCCCGTGGCGGACCCACCCCGCCCCGGGCGGGCCGCGGGTGGCGCCGTGCCCGGCGAGCCGGGCCCGGCGAGTACGCCGGACACGACCGGGGCGGCGGATGTGCTGGACGCGGCGGGCAGACCGGACACGGCCGGCGTGGAAGGCGCGGAAGGTGCGGTGAGTGCCGCGAGTGTGGTCCGGTGGCGCTGGCGGGACCTGACCGTGCCGGTCCCGGCGCGCCCCACCCCGTTCGGCAGGTGACCCGCGTTTCCCGTCCGGCATGAACGCGTACGGCATGCACGCCGCGCACTCCCCCCGGACGATCAGGGCGGGCACGCCGGTGCGCGCCGGGTCCGCCCGGGGGTCCGTGGCGGGCGCGGTGGGACGGCCCGCGCATGGGCCGGCCGGTCGTGCGGGACGGGCCGTCAGCCGCCGGTCGGCACGCCGCCCATGTGCTGAGACGACCTGTCGGTCAACGGCCCTTCTTTCAGGACGCCGTCCGGCGTGAGTTCGAGGACGGCGACGGCGTCGACGCCGTAGATCACCTGCGACAGGCAGATCACGTCCGTGACGCCGATCCGTTCCCTGAACGGGGCGTGCATGTGGCCGCAGACGTGCACCTGAGGGGCGAGGGCGTCGGTCAGCGCGCGGATGTGGTCCCGTCCCACGGGGATCTTGCCGTGGTGTCGGTAGGACAGTCCCGAGGGCCAGTCATGGGTGATGAACAAGTCGATCTTCTTGCCGCGCGCCTGACTGAGGAGGTGCTTGACGTGCGGCCTGGTGAAGTAGCCGTACTCCTTCAGCCGCTCCGGCGTGATCGCGGGAGGCTCGTCGGGCTCGCTGAAGTAGCGTGAGTAGACACCGGACAGGAAGGCGACCCGGAGGCCGGCGATCTCCCGCACGCCGGAGCGCCCGAGGAAATGAAAACCGGGTGCCCATTCCCCGGGGCCGTGCGCGTCGAGCGACGGCCATGGTTCATGGTTGCCGCCGATGAAGTAGACGGGGGCGCTCATGGTGCGCAGGCCCCCGGCGAACTCGGGGAAATCACCGACTTTGCGGTGCTTGGCGGGGCCGCCGACCCCGAGGCTCTCGGCCTCGGTTCTGTTCGGCTCGGCATCCCCGACGCTGAAGATGGCGTCGACGGGACCGGCGTGGCGCCGGATTATCGCGTCCGCCTCGGCGAAGTTGCCGTGGATGTCACCGATGACCGCAAATCTCATGGGCCGATGATGATGAAAGGCGGGTCCGGAGGACAACCGGATTTCGGCGGACGGGAACGGTCTTCCCGCGGTGATTTTCCAGCCGCCGACGGCCGCCGGAACCCCTCCTCACCACGGCTGATAAAGCCGCGGTGAGGAAACGACGATCACGTCGATCATCCCCTTAACCAGGTCTTACGCCCTGTGCGTCATCGTTTTCTCATAGCCGGTGAGCACCGGTCTCGGCCCCGGGAACCGGGGTCCAGAACGTGGGGGAAGACATGGAACCGAACAAGAATGAGCAGGAGAACACGCCGACCGAGGCTGCCCCCGGGAACGACGGCTGGACTCAGTTCGGCAAGGTGCCGCCGCGCGTCGGCGCCTACCGTTCCGACGGTGACACCGAGCCGCAACCGACGCTGATCCACCCGGTGCCCGAGCAGCTCGCGGCCGAGGCGCCCGGTGCGCCGGGAGCACCGGGGGGAGCCGGGGGGCCGGGAGCACCGGGGGCGCAGGGGATGCCCGCCGCGGTGCCCGCGCCCCGGGCCAGGCTCACCGCGGGACAGAAGATCGGCGCCGGGCTCGCGCTGGCCGCCATGGCCATCGGGGGTGGGGCCGTGGGGGCCTTCACCGCCACGAGCTTCAACCAGGCCGCCCCGGTCGCCGCGTCCGGCCCGATCGCCGGCAGGCCGGTCGGCAACGCGGCCACGGTCGCCGACATCGCCCAGGCCGTCCAGCCGTCGGTGGTCTCCATCGAGGTCAGGACCGCGAGCGGCAGCGGGGAGGGGTCGGGCGTGATCCTGTCGGCCGACGGCCTGATCCTGACCAACAACCACGTGGTCGAGGGAGCCGGACAGGGGGGCCAGGTGACCGTCAAGTTCAGCGACGGCAAGATCGCGACCGCCAAGATCGTCGGCACCGACCCGGCCACCGACCTCGCGGTCATCCGGGCGGAGGGCGTCTCCGGCCTCACCAAGGCCTCGATCGGCGACAGCGACCGGCTCAAGGTGGGTGACCCGGTCCTGGCCATCGGCAGCCCGCTCGGCCTGTCGGGCTCGGTCACCGCCGGTATCGTCAGCGCGCTGAACCGCACGCTGACCGTCGGCGACGACCAGGGCCCCCGGCAGCTGCCGCCCGGCTGGGGCAGGGAACAGCGGCAGGGCGGCGGGTCCACCACCATCGGCGGCGCCATCCAGACCGACGCGGCGATCAACCCCGGCAACTCGGGGGGCGCGCTGGTCAACTCGAACGGCGAGGTGGTGGGCATCAACACCGCCATCGCCACCAACGGTGGCGAGGGCAGCATCGGCGTCGGCTTCGCCATCCCGGTCAACACCGCCAGCCAGGTCGCCCAGCAGCTCATCGAGACCGGCAAGGTCTCCCACGCCTTCCTGGGCGTCAGCGTCACCGACGCCGTCGGCGACGCGGGCGGCGCCCTGGTCGGCCAGGTCACCGATGGCAGCCCGGCGGCCCAGGCGGGCATCAGGCAGGGCGACCTGATCACCAAGATCAACGACAAGGCCGTCGAGGACGCCGCCACCGTGGTCGGCGCGGTCCGCGGCTTCAAGCCCGGCCAGAAGGTGACCATCACCTACGTTCGTGACGGGCAGCCCCAGACCGTCACGGTCACCCTCGCCGAGAAGACCGGCGAGTAAAGAGCCCTTGGTTGCCCCCTTGGGGGATGCGCCGCCGGGACGTTGCGGTCCCGGCGGCACATCCATGTCCGGGGGCGCAGCCGTCGGGCACTGTCGTCGGGCGAGCGCCGCAAGGCCGGGCCGGTCTCCCGGCTGAGCGGCGGGCACCACCGGTCGGGGGTGCCGTCGTCGGGCGGGCGCCGCGGGGCCGGAGCCGGGGAGGCGACTCGGTGCCGGGCCGGAGACGGTTCCGGAGGCCGGTGTCCCCGGGTCAGCGCCCGGCGGTCAGGGCCTCCGAGCGCCACAGGTCGCGGTAGTAGCCGGGGGAGGAGACCAGTTCCTCGTGGGTGCCCCGCTGCGCGACCGAGCCGTTCTCCAGCACGACGATCTCGTCCACCCGCTCCAGCCCGCGCAGGCGGTGCGTGACCAGCAACATGGTGTGGCCGTGCGTGGCGTCCAGCAGGTCCGCCATGAGCGCGTCCGCGGTCGCCTCGTCCAGGGCCTCGGCGGGCTCGTCCAGCAGCAGGACCGGGGGGTTGTGCAGCAGCGCACGGGCGAGTGCCAGGCGCTGGAGCTGGCCGCCCGAGACCGTCCGCCCGTCCTCGCCGAGCACGGCGTCCCAGCCGGTGCGCTCCACCCACCGCTCCAGCCGCGCCCGCCGCACGGCCTCCCCCAGCTCCTCGTCGCCGGCCTCGGGACCGGCCAGCCGCAGGTTGTCGCGGAGCGACGCCTGGAACACGTACGGGTCCTGCGTCAGGCCCGTCATCAGCCGCCGGGCGTCGTCGGCGGACAGATCCCCGATCTCCACCCCGTTCACCCGGATCGTCCCGGCCTCGGGCTCGACCAGGCGCATCAGGGCGGACAGCAGCGTGCTCTTGCCCGCGCCGCTGGGGCCGACCAGGGCGACGCGCCTGCCGGGGGTCAGGGTCAGGCTGACGCCGTCCAGCGCGGGGGCGCGGCCGGGTCCGTGGCGGACCACCAGGTCCTCGACCTCGACGGTCAGCGGTCCGGTGGGGACCGGCGCGGGCGCGGCGGGGTCGGCCACCGCGGGCGGCGTCGAGCGGATCTCCCGCAGGCGGCGCAGCGCGGCGAGCACCCCGGTCAGCCGCTCCCCGGCCGCCGCCAGCGGCAGCACGGGCTCGAACGACACCAGCGAGGTCAGCGCCAGCACGGTAGTGGCGACGGTGCCCACCCCGGCGCCCTGCGCGACCAGGATGACCGCCGCCACGGTCAGGCCCTGGGTGACCACGCCGAGCGCCGCCGCCAGCGGGTTCGCCCGCGCCTGGCGGCGTGCCAGCGCCGCCAGCCGGGCGTCCGCCTCGTCCGCGGCGGCCAGCGCCCGCCCGTTCGCCCCGTACGCGGCCAGGTCGGCCGCGGCGTGCACCAGGTCGGCGACCCGGGCGGCCAGGTCGGCCCGGGCCGGGGCGATCCTGGCCGCCCAGCGCCGCGCGGCGGCGGACGTGCCCGCGGGGATCAGCACCCCGCCCGCCAGCAGCCCCGCGAGCAGCACCAGCGCCGCGGCCGGGAGGAGGAACAGCCCGATCGTGACCGCCACGACCCCGGTCACCAGCGCCGCGGCCGCCGGGAGCAGGCAGCGCACCAGCAGATCCTGGACCGCGTCGGTGTCGTCGACCATCCGGCTGAGCAGGTCGGCCCCGCGCTGGTTCAGCGGCCCGGCGGGGATGAGCGCCCGGTAGAGCCGCTCCCTGGTCGACGCCTGGGCGCGGAGCGCGACGTCGTGCCCGGCCAGGCGCTCGCCGTACCGGAAGACGCCCTTGCTCGTCGCGAAGGCCCTGACCCCGACGATCGCCACGCTCAGCGCCGCCAGCGGGGGCTGCTCGGCGGCCCTGGCGATCAGCCACGCGGCGGATCCGATCAGCCCGAGCCCGGCCAGCTCGGCCGCCGCGCCCGCCGCCACGGCCAGGCCCAGCCGGCGGCCCATCCGGTCCGTGCGGATGACGGGGGCGAGATCTCTGATGCCTGTCATCGGGACGGAACCTCCCCGCGCGTGCCGGCCGGCTGTCTCTCGCCGGCCGGTGCGTCGGCCACCACGCGGCCGTCGGCGATCCGGATCACCCGGTCGGCCAGGTCGATCATCGCCGGCCGGTGCGCGACGATCACCGCGGTGCGGCCCTCGGCGAGGTCGCGGGTCGCGGTGACGACGGCGCTCTCGCTGCGGCCGTCGAGCCGGGCGGTCGGCTCGTCCAGCAGGAGCAGACCGGCCTCGGGGCGGCAGAAGGCGCGGGCCAGCGCGACCCGCTGCCGCTGCCCGGCCGACAGGTTCGCCCCCCGCTCGCCGAGCGCGGTGTCGTACCCGTCGGGCAGCGCCGTGACGAACTCGTCGGCGTGCGCGGCCCGCGCCGCGGCCCGCACCTCGTCGATCGTCGCCTCCGGCGCGCCGAGCCTGATGTTGTCGGCCACCGAGGTGGCGAACAGGTGCGGGCGCTGGGGCACGAACGCCAGCCGGTCGCGCCAGGAGCCGTGGTCGGCGAGTTCGACGCCGTCGACCAGGACCCGGCCCGAGGCGGGGCGGACGAATCCGAGCAGCAGGTGGAGCAGGGTGCTCTTGCCCGCGCCGCTCTCGCCGACCAGCGCGACCCGCTCGCCCGGCGCGATCACCAGCGAGACGTCCTCCAGCGCGGCCTCCTCGCGGTCCGGGTAGCGCACCGTGACGTTCTCCAGCCGGATCTCCGGCGCCCGGACGGCCCTGCCGGGAGCGTCCGCCCCCGCCACGCCCTCGGGCTCCGCCCCGTTCCCGATCCTCGCCCCGTTCGGGCTTCCCGCCGCGTCCGCGATCTTCGCGCCGTTCACGTGCCGCGCCGTGGCGCCGAGCGTGCCCGCGCCCGTGCCCGCGCCCGTGCCCGCGCCCGTCTCCGGAGCCGCTCCCGCACGGGCGCTCCCGGCGCGGGCCCCGCCCGCGGCGGAGGCCGCGGCGTCGGCGCCCGGTGCCCGGGTCGCGTCGTCCAGCACGGCGAACGCCTCGTCGGCCGCGGCGACGCCCTCCATCGCCGCGTGGAACTTGTTGCCCATGGCGCGCAGCGGCAGATACGCCTCCGGCGCCAGGAGCAGCACCAGCAGCGCGGTCGGCAGGTCCAGCGAGCCGGACAGCAGCCGCAGTCCCACCGGGACGGCGACCAGCGCGAGCGACAGCGACGCGGCCAGCTCCAGCACCAGCGACGACAGGAACGCCACCCGGAGCGTGCGCATCGTCGCGCTCCGGTGGGCGTCGGCCACCTGCCGGATCACCTCCGCCTGGTAGCGGGCCCGGCCGAAGGCGCGCAGCGTGGGCAGGCCCCGGACCACGTCCAGGAAGTGCCCGCCGAGGCGGGACAGGGCCCGCCACTGGCGCTCGGTGACCGCCCGGGTGTGCATGCCGACCAGGGCCCCGAAGATCGGGATGAGCGGCAGCGTGACCAGCACGATCAGCGCGCTGGTCAGGTCGGCGGCGAACAGCCGGACGAGCACCGCGATCGGCACGACGCCCGCGACCGCCACCGACGGAAGGTATCCCGACAGGTAGGGGTCGAGGGCGTCCAGCCCGCGGCCCGTCAGCGTGACCAGCTCACCCGAGCGCTGCGCCGCCGGCCGGACCGGGCCCAGCTCCTGCAGCCGCGCCAGCAGGCGATGGCGTAACGCGGACTTCACGCCGGTGGTCGTGCGCCCGGCGGCGGCGCCCTGCACCAGGGCCAGCAGCGCCCGTACGCCGACGACCACCGCCAGCAGCAGCAGGGCGGAGGCCGCGAACCGCCCGGAGAGCACTCCGGCCAGCAGCTCCGCCTGGACCAGGACGAGCAGGCCGGCGAGGACGGCGGCGGCCAGGCACAGAGCCAGGTGGCCGCGGACGGCCCGCTCGCTCCGCGCCAGCCTTACGAGATCCTTGTGCATGCCACCCTTAGAAGGCTCATCAGAAGAACGACGGGGTCGGATCGGCGGCACGCCGAGGACCGAACGTGCGCCACACCCATACTTGCGCACCCACCATGACCGGTGTTAACGGCAAAATCATGACACTGAGCACACTCAGTGTCTCGTCCGGGGCCGCGTGCGCCAGCAGCCACGGAGCCAGGGCGGCGAGCAGCGCCGCGGCGGGCGCGGCGGCGGCGCACGCGGTCAGCAGCAGGGCCCGCCCGGTCCGGCGCGCACCGGTCACCTGCCCGGGCAGCCGCCAGGAGACGAACGTCCAGCCGTGCAGGGCGAACAGCCCCGCGACCACCGCCCCGCCCGCCAGGCCGGGCAGTCCGATCACCGGCCCCGCCAGGCCGCCGGCCATCGCGACCAGCGCCATGCCCCAGCTCAGCGCCAGGCCGTACGAGGCGACGCAGATCGTCCAGTCCCAGCCCGCCCGCCACGCGCGGCCGTCCGCGCGGCGGCGGAACCAGAGCCCGGCGTCCCGCAGGATCCACGACACCAGCAGCGAGACCACCAGCGGGTACAGGCCGTACAGCACCTCCCCCTCGACCGCCGGGAAGGCGCCGAACAGCACGCCCGCCACGGCCACCAGCCATACCTCGTTCGCCAGGACGAACGGCGCCATGGCCGCGACGACCCGGTCACGGCCCTCCTGGTTCCCGCCGAGCGCGGGCAGCAGCATGCCCAGTCCAATGTCGAAGCCCGCCAGCGCGAAGTAGCCGGTCAGCAGCAGGGCCAGGGCGCCCAGCCAGAGGATGTCCACGATCTGCCTCCCTAGTGGCTCAGCGCGTGCGCGCGCTCGGTGGAATCGGCGGGGCCGCCCGCGCCCAGGGCGACGGCGGCCGGTCCGCGCCGGACGGTCCGGACGATCAGCGCGTAGTCGGCGACCGCCAGCAGGCCGAGCACGCCGGCGAAGGCGACGAGCGAGGCGGCGACCATCCCGGAGGTGAGGCCGGGCGACATGGCGTCGGCGACGGTGAGCCTGCCCTGGATCAGCCAGGGCTGCCGGCCGACCTCGCGGGCCAGCCAGCCGAGGATCGCGGCCAGGAACGGCAGCGGGGTCATCAGCATGAGGATCGGGTGCGCCCACCGCCAGCGCGGCAGCCAGTACACGGTGGGCGCCAGGACGAACAGGATGACCATCTGCAGCGACTGCCCGATCAGGATCATGAAGCCGAGCCCGATCCCGGCCAGTGGGTCACCCTGGAACTTGTCCGGCTGGAACTCCGCCACGGGGGCGAACTGGAAGTAGCCGGAGCCGACCGTGAGCAGGGAGCCGAGGAGGGCGGTGATCACTCCCATCCGGAGCGAGCGGGTGAAGAACTCCCGCTCGTCGGTTCCGGTGAACAGCCGGTAGGCGGAGGCGCCCATCAGCACGAAGCCCCCGGCCCACAGGGCGGCGCCGATCACGTGGGGGAGCGCCGCGAGCAGCATCGGGTTGGCGAGCAGTGCGCCCACGTCGGTCAGGACGAGGTGGCCGCCGCGCTCCACCGCGCCCGCCGGGTTCTGCAGGAACGCGTTGGCCACCATGATCCAGAACGCGGAGAGGTACGCGGTCAGCGTCACCAGCCAGATGCAGGCCACGTGGAGCCACTTGGGCAGCCGGTGCCAGCCGAAGATCCACAGGCCCAGGAACGTGGACTCCAGGAAGAAGGCCCCGAGCGTCTCGACCGCGAGCGGCGCGCCGAAGACGTCCCCGGCGTAGTGCGACAGCCCGCTCCAGTTCAGGCCGAACTGGAATTCCATCACCAGGCCGGTGAGGATCCCGAGCGCGTAGTTGATCACGTAGACCTGCCCCCAGAAGCGGGTCATGCGCTCGTGGACGGGCAGGCCGGTGACGGCGTGGCGGGTATGCATGATCGCGACCAGGGGGGCCAGGCCCAGGGTCAGCACGACGAACAGGAAGTGGAGACTTCCTGTCACCGCGAACTGCGTCCGGGCCAGGTCGAGCACGTCCACGGTCTCACCTCCATTGTTGTGTCTGCCTTCTGTAGGCACTCTACATGTAGATTGCCTACATGTAGCGTGCCTATAGAGAGGTAGGCTGACCTCGTGACTGAGCTAGGCGAGCGGGCCGCCGGGCGCCGCCGGGCGGCGCCCGGCCCGCGGGCGAAGGGGAGCGTGCCGGTGGGGACGGTCGTGCCGATGGAGAGGGCCATGCGGGCGAGCGGGGCCGCGTGGGCGGGGGCGACCCCGGCGGAGGGGGCCGGTCCGATGGGCGAAATCGCGCCGGTCGCGCCAGTCGAGGCGGTCGCGCTGATGAAGGGGATCTCGTGAACGCCGACGCGCTGCGCGGGCACATGGACGCCCTGCTGCTCTCCGTGCTGGAACATGAGCCCCTGCACGGCTACGCGATCATCGAGGCGCTGCAGGAACGCAGCGGCGGCGCGCTGAATGTGCCGACCGGCACCGTCTACCCGGCGCTGCGCCGGTTGGAGCAGGCGGGATACCTGGCGAGCGAGTGGGCCACGGTGGGCGGCCGCAGGCGCCGCACCTACCGCCTGACGTCCTCGGGCCGTACGGCGCTCGTGGGCGAGCGCTCCGCCTGGCGCGAGTTCGCCGGGGTCATCGGCAGCGTCCTGGAGCCGCCCCCCGCGCGCTGAGGCCCACAGCCCGCCGCGTGCCTCCGTCGGCGCGGGCTCTCCCCGTCACCGGCACCCGGAGGCGAGTGTTCTCGTCACCGTGTGCTTTTGCCACCGCGTGTTTCCGCCGCCGCGTGCCCCCGCCGTCACCGGCACCCGGAGGCAGACGGCGAGGGTGGGGGAGGCGCGCTCCCGCCGGCGTGGGCGTCCGGGGAGGCTCAGACGGGGACGGGAGCGGGAACGTGCCGACTGAAGCGCAGGCAGCGGGTGGCCGCGTACAGCTGGACCATCCAGAGCGCGTGACTCACCAGTGACATGCCCACTCCCGGCGGGTAGTCGCTGAAGCCCGCGGGACCCCGCGAGCCCACCATCAGCGCCACGGACAGCGCGAGAACGACCGGCTGCATCGCCCAGACGAACAGGGCCAGGGCGCGGGTCACCCGCAGCGGCCGTCTGATCCGGCGCAACCCCCGGCCCAGCGCGAACAGTGCGACGCCGCCGAGCAGGCCGATGAGCATCTGCAGGATGTCCAGGCCCCGGGCGACCGGCACGAACCAGACCGGCCTCGCCTCGTACTCCGACACGGCGACCGGGAAGAACTGCCAGATCACGCTCCACATGAGCGTGGTGAGCGGCACGGTGACGAACAGCACGGCGGCCAGCCTGCGGCCCGCCGCGACGGAGAGCGCCTCCTGGTAGCCGGGGGCGATCACGCTGATCGGGCCGAACTCCTCGACGGCGACCCGCTCGGCCTCGGCCCGGTCCAGGCCGCCGCCCTCCAGCGCCTCTGCGGCGTCGAGCAGGCTGTCGCGAGCCTCGGTGACCATGTCGAGCTTGTGACCCCTGGGGCCCCTCAGGGCGCGGCCGAGCCCGGTCACATAGTCGTCGATGACTCCGGTGCTCGCCATGTGCTCTCCAGCCGCGTGATCCCCGTCGAGGGCGTCCGCCCCCATCATCGCGGCCGTCCGGGGGCGGCGCATCCGGGATGACCCTGAGAAGAGCCGGACGCGCCGCCCCCGCGGCCGATCATCGGACCCCGCCGCCCGGGCCCTGCCTTCCGTCAGCGCATCGGGTCGGCCGGGAGTTCCTCCCGGGGGTTGGCCCGCCCGGTGTGCAGGAACCCGATCCGCTCTCCTCCCACGAAGGCGACGGCTGTGTGGGTGCCGCCCTGCGGCTCGGCGAACAGGAACGTGTCATCACGCAGCCTCGCCAGCCGGAACCGCTGCGCCCCGCCGTGCTCGGCCATGACGCCGAGCGGGGTGGCGGTGAGCCAGAGCGATCCCGCCTCATCGGCCGTCACGTCCCAGGCGACCACGTCGGAGAGGTAACGGCCGGTGTAGCGGGCGATGTCGACGGGGAGTGGCTCGGCCGGGGGCACCGGCGGTGCGGGCGCCCTGACCCCGGCGAACTCCTCGACCATCGGCTGGAGCAGCCCGGTGACCAGCGGGCCGGGATCGCCGCCGTTGGTCAGCAGGACGGCGGCCACCCCGGCTTCCGGAACGGTCAACAGCGAGGCGACCTGCCCCGGGGTGGAGCCGTCGTGGGCGGCCACGATTCCGCCCTCCCACTCCCGCAGCTCCCAGCCGAGCCCCCACGACGACGGCCGGCACAGGTCCGGGAGCCTGATCTGAGGCTCGCGCATCAGCACGGCGAGCTCCTCGGGCAGCACACGCGCGCCGTTTTCGGCGAGGCCGCCGCGCAGGTGCATGTGGGCGAAGGACAGCAGGTCGCGGGCGCGCATGGCCAGGCTGGACCCGGCGGGCTCGTTGGACCTCATCAGCGACCAGACCGGGACCGGCTCACCGCCGGCGTGGCCGACCGCGGTGCCGTACAGGATCGCCTCGTCGGCGCCGGTGGCGAGGTGGGTGAGGCCGAGCGGGGCGGCGAGGTGGGTGCGCAGGGCCGTGCTGTACGGCATGTCGCGCAGCACCTCCACGATGCGGCCCAGCACGCAGTAGGCGGCGTTGTTGTAGGACCACATGGCGCCGGGCGGGAAGAGCTGCGGCGTGCCGGAGAGCAGGGCGACGAGCTTCTCCACGGCGTCGTCGCCCCTGCCGGTGTCGATGAACACGTCGCCCTCGAAACCGGCCGTGTGGGTGAGGAGCTGACGGATCGTGACACTCGCGGCGACGTCCTCGTCTCCGAGGGCGAAACCGGGCAGCACGGACCGGACGGTCTGATCCGGGGAGAGCCTCCCCTCGCCGACGAGCTGCATGATCAGGGTGGCGGTCCAGGTCTTGGCGATCGAGCCGACCTGGAAGAGCGAGTCGGGGGTGGCCGGGCAGCCGGTGCGCGTGTTGAGCACGCCCGTGGCGGCCTCGACCACGGTGCCGCCTCGGCTGAACGCGATGACCGCACCGGTGATCCCGTGCCGGCGGGCGAGCTCGGTGAGCTTGGCGCCCAGGTCGTCCGGGGACGAGAGGTCCCGTGCGTCGCGGAGGTCGCCCGCCGGGGAGAGGCCGCGAAGATCGTCGGTCATTTGGCCGCTCCGAAAGTCGGGTCGATGCGGTAGCCGGCCGGAGGCTCCTGGCCGATCAGGTGACGGGTGAGGAAGTCCCACTGGCGGCGCAGCACGTGGGCCTCGGCGGGGCCGTAGCCGTGGGCGGCGTTGGGGACCATGAGCATCTCGAAGTCCTTGTCCGCGGCGATCAGCGCGTTGACGACGCGGAGCGACAGGGCGGGATGGCAGTTGTCGTCCATCTCGCCGAAGAGCAGCAGCAACTTGGCCCGCAGCTCCCCGGCGAGCGGCAGCGGCGATCCGCCGGTGTAGTCGCGGGGCGGCGGTCCCTGGTAGCTCTCCCCCCAGATCGCGTAGTAGCCACTGTGGTCGTGGTCGCCCGCGGAGGACACGGCCGCGGTGAAGAACTCCGGGTGACGCAGCGCCGCCCGGAACGCGGAGGCGCCCCCGGCCGAGTGCCCGGTGATCCCGACCCGGGAGAGGTCGAGGTAGGGGCGCTCGGCGGCGAGCTGCCTGATCGCCGCCACGTGGTCGTCGATGCCCAGCGCCGCGGTCGGGTCGCCGTAGGAGACGTTGTGGAACGCCTTCGACCGGTACGGCGTGCCGCGCCCGTCGAGGACCACGACGGCCAGGCCGAGCTGGGCGAACATCGGAGCGCCGCCCGCGGGGTCGAGCAGGAACGGATCGATGGGGAAGCCGCGCAGTGTGGTGCGGAGCTGCCGGGTGACCTGCGGCCCGTTGTAGATCGAGTCGAGGATCGGGTAGCTCCCGGACGGGTCGAAGTCGGCGGGCAGGTGGAGCAGGCCGTGGATGTCGGTCGTGCCGTCGGCGGCCTTGACCGTGAACGGCTCGGGCGCCCGCCATCCCGCCTTCTCCAGCGCGGTGAGGTCGGCGCGTTCCAGTTCCGTGACGACGGCCCCGGTGGCGTCGCGCAGCACGGTGACGGGGGCCTGCCCGGGGGCGGCGTGGGTGTCGACGAACCAGCGGCCGCCGGGCGAGGCGGCGATCTGGTGGTCGGTGTCCTCGGGGGTGAGCATGGTGACTCCGGTCCCGTCCAGGCCGGCCCGGCAGAGCCGCCGGTAGTAGGGGTTGGAGCCGTGCCCGCCGGAGACGAAGAACACCTCCCGCGCATCCCAGTCGACATGGACCAGGTCGCGGACCAGCCACATTCCCTCGGTGACGGCGTTCTTCAGCTCGCCGTTCACATACAGGTAGAGGTGGCCCCAGCCGGAGCGGTCGGAATACCACAACACCTCGTCGCCGCGGGTGCGCACGAGGGGGGACTCCACGATCGTGGGCGCCGAATTCATGATCGTTTCGCTGGACTCCTCCAGGACGACCTCGGCGGCGCCGGTGCGCGCGTCGATCCGGTAGAGCCTGGCCGCCTTGTAGCCGCGCGTGCCGTACAGCATCCAGAGGGTGTCGTCGTCCTCCCACCAGACCCGCCCGACGCCGAGCGGGGCGTCATGGGTGAAGGTCAGCGGCTCGATCGCGATGTCGACCCGGTCGCCGGTCTCCGCGTCGAAGATCATCTGCTGGAAGGTCGGCAGCGGATCGCCCGGCATCTCGTAGTGGAGCGTGTGGACCAGCGGGCGGGGGCTCCCGTCCGGCGGGCACGACTGGGTCATGGTGAGCGTCGGCACATGCCTCTGGTCCACCCGGAGGGTGACGAACCTGCGGCCGTCCGGCGCCCACTCGACCAGCGGCGGCACGCTCATGCCCGCCTGCAGGGCCACGATCGGCAGCCTTCCCTGGTCGCTGGGGAGGCCGTAGGCGTGGTCCGACTCGCCGTCCGCGGTGAAGGGCTCGCCGTTCACCACGAGGTTCCCGCCGCTCACGGTCACGGTGTGCCGGCCGTCGGGGGACGTACGGGCCCCGGTGATCTCCGGCGGCGGCATCTCCGCGACGCCCGGGTCGTCGATTTCCCGGCGTTCCCCCGTCTCCGGGAACACCCGGAAGCACTTTGGGCCCTCGGCGGTGTCCACCCGGTACCAGAAGGAGTCGCCCTCCCAGTTCGGGCTCACCGTCGCCCGGTGGACCAGGCCGCCCTGCCGGGCGATGTGCAGGGCCTCGGCCCTGCGGTATCTGTCTAGCACTGCTTCTCTTCTCCTATCGCGTGGTCGATCAGGGCGTCGAGATCGCCCATGAGGGTCTTGTGCAGGGTCGCGATGAGCAGCGACCCGGCGACGGCGGGCAGGAGCAGCAGGAGCAGCGCCCCCCGCATGTCGAAGAAGGCGGTCGCCAGGGCGAGCAGCCCGGCGCCGGCCAGCCCGCCGAAGGCGAGGATCAAGCCCAGGGCGGCCATGGCGTGTGCCCGGTCCTCCGGCCGCACGACCGAGAGCCCGCCGATGAACAGGCACGGCCCGATGACGGCCAGCAGCGCCTGGCCCAGGGCCAGCAGGGCGAGCACCAGCCAGAGGTTCGGCACGAGCGCCGACAGGGCGAAGGCGGCGGCGGCCAGCGCGAGCGCCCCGCCGCTGAGCGCCATGAACCGGGCGGGCCCCGCCCGGTAGGCGCTTTCGGCCCGGCTGCCGAACACGGCCAGGGCGACGATCGAGACCACCGCGGTGGCGCTGGTGAACAGCCCGCGCTGACCGACCGAGAGTCCCCACTCGCTGTCCAGCAGTGTGGAGATCACCACGCCGTACGGCACGGCCAGCGCGCCGATCGCGGTGAACCCGGCGGCCATCCGCCGGATCGACGGGATCCGCATCACCCGCCGGACCGTCGCGAGGAAACCCATCGGGTCGTCGTGGCCCGTCGGCGGAGAGACCCCCGCGCGGGCGCTCAGCTCGGCCACGTCCCAGCGGCCGAGCGTCGGCTCGCGCAACCTCAGCACGGGCAGGCAGGCCAGGACGGAGACCACCCCGAGCGAGACGAACACCGCCCGCCAGTCCATGCCGAGCCAGGACACCAGGACCGCGATGAACAACGGCGCCACGATGTTGGCCAGCGGTGTGGAGGCCGAGTAGAGCGACATGACGCGCATCCGGGCGGCGGGCGGGTAGGCGTCCATCAGCAACGGCGGGTGGAGCAGCGCGACCGTGCCCGTGGTGGCCCCGTTGACCAGCATCAGCGCGCCCAGCGACACGGGCCCGCTCACCACGCCGGTGAACAGGGTGGCGACGCTCCAGGCGAAGCCGGTGGCGAGCGCGAGCCGTACGCGATGGGGATAGCGGCGCAGCAGTGCCGCGACGCCGAACGGCGCGAGGCCCGCCGCGACTCCCTGGACACCGATGATGGCGGAGATCGTGCCCAGGTCCACTCCGGTGCCGGCGGACACCTCGGGCGTGAGCACGCTGAAGGCCTGGGTCTGGAAGCCGTCCACGACGGCCAGGACGGACAGCCCGACCATGAAGGAGAGACCGGTGCCGTGTGCTCTCAGCGTGCGGAGCAGGGGAGTGGTGTCGTCCTTCCTGCCCGTCACGCCGAGCACGGCCCGGGCGTCCTCCCGGGCCAGCGGCGCCGGCGGATCGGGAGCCGTGGGGATGTCGGGCGGATCGTTCATCGAACCTCCTGGTGAGGGGAGTTCGAGGATCGCGCCGGGCGGGCGGCCGCCACGAGCGGCGGAAGATGTGTGAACGCGTCGCGAAGGTAGGGAACGGGCACCTACTTTCGTCGTGTCCCCCCGCGGGCGGGTGGGGGCGGCCGGGCGGCCCGGATAGCTTGGTCGGGTGAAGTTGCGGGCCGAGACCCGGCGGGTGGCCGGGAACGTCGCTCTCGCCACGGCCGTGGGCGTGGTGGGCGCGACCAGCGACATGGTGATCGGCGGCGCCGTGCCGATGGCGCTGCTGCCCGACGTCCCCTGGCAGGGGCTCGGGGTGCAGGCGGCCGGGGCCGGCGCGCTGCTCGCCAGGCGGCGGTTCCCGCTCGCGGTCGCGCTCGTCATGGTCCCGCTGGGATACATCGAGGTGCCGCTCGCGACACCGTTCGCCCTCTACTCCCTCGGCGCGCACCGGGGCGATCGGCGGCTCCTGATCGCCGTCGCGGCCGTGACCCTGCTGACGATGTCGCACCTGTGGGAGGCCCGGAGCCTGGCCGTGGCGCTGCAGCTGATCTCGATCTGCGGGCTGGCGACGGTCCCTCCGACGATCCTGGGCCTCTACGCCGACAGCCGGCGCCGCCTCAACCAGGCCCTGGCCGAGCGGGCCGAGCGCGCGGAGCGGGAGCAACGGTTCCTGGCGGAGCAGGCGCGGGCCGAGGAGCGCACCAGGCTGGCCCGCGAGATGCACGACGTGGTGACCCACCACGTGAGCCTGATGGTGCTCCAGGCGGGGGCGCTGCGGATGACCGCGCCGACCGCGGAGGTCAGGCAGGCCGCCGAGGAACTGCGCGCGACCGGGCGGCGCGCGCTCGACGAGCTGCGCGAGGTGGTGGGCGTCCTGCACGACGCCGGTCCCGTCGAGCTGACCCCGCAGCCGGCGCTCGTCGACGTCTCCCGGTTGGTCGCGGAGTCGGGGCTGGCGGTCGAGCTGGCCCAGGACGACGGCATCGTGGTCTCACCGGCGCTCGGCCGGACCGCCTACCGGGTGGTCCAGGAGGCGTTGACCAACGCGCGCAAGCACGCCCCCGGGACTCCCGTCCAGGTCCGGCTCAGCCAGGAGGGTTCCGCACTGCTGGTCAGCGTCCGCAACCCGGCGGCCGCGGCCGGGACCCCGGCGCTGCCCCCCTCCTCTCGCATGGGGCTGCTGGGGCTGCGGCAGCGGGTCGAGCTGGTCGGCGGGGTGTTCCACGCGGCGCCGACGGCCGAGGGCGGCTTCGAGCTGACCGCGACGCTCCCGGCGGTGACCCGGTGATCCCGGGCGCGGAGATCCGGGCGGGAGGCGAGCCG